>JACCTF010000614.1 GCA_013812565.1 Pyrinomonadaceae bacterium
ATCACCCAGGGCGGCGAACTCTCGGAAAGCTATTCGGTTGAAAACAACCACGAAGTGAAAATGACCAAAGCCGAACTCATCACGCTTATTGAAGAGGCCGGCTTCGAAGCCATCGAACGCGACACTCTCTACAATATAAGAAAGGATGAGGCGTTTAACTTCCTTAAGACAGATTGAACAGAGAAGAAGTCTTAAACCGTGCAAGCCCTCGACTCCTGAATCGAGGGCTTGCCTTTTTAACGATTGAGTTTATGTTGGAATTACGAAGTCCTGACCGCCGCGCCGGTTGTCGGGGCCGCCTTAGCCTGGCTCGGTTTTTGGCGCGCTTCATAGAGTTCTTCCACTCGCGTCTCATGTTTAGCGGTGTCGGTGGCGATCTCATCGAGAATCGCTGAGGTGGTCGGGTCTGTGTACTGGATGCTTGAATACCATGCATCATTGACGCCGGTTTGGAGATCGCCGAGGGCGCGCTGCAAGATCGCTACATCATCGCTCGATTGAAACCAACTCTTCAACGTCGCGTAGGCCCCGCTGGCCGCCGCTTGGAACGATTCTTTTTCGCCCAACTCGGCAAGTCGCCCCTCAAGCAGTTGGATGTGGCGCAGCTTGGTGCTGTGGATTTCGCGGAAAACGCCGCGCGGTTCGGGGTCCGTGGCTTTGTCTGCATAATTCTCGAATGCTTCGGCCGCGTAGCGTTCGCCGCGTATCGCGGTGTTGATAGCAGAAACAATTTCGCTCTTGCTTGATCCGCCCCACTGCTCGCCGAGCTTCCACCATTCCGCGGTGCGATCATTTTCATCGGGAAGGGCGACGCCTTTGATGCCGAGGCTCAAGCCCAAACGACGAAGGATCGCGGTCGTGAAGATCGGCAAATCGCCGGGATGCCGTGAGGTAATAAGATTACCGTCCTCAACAAGCGGCTGATCGACGTAAACCGCGCCCGCGTTCTGCATGTCTTTACGGATCGCGCGGTAGCCTGTGGCCCGCTTGCCGCGCAACAGGTCGCCCTCGATCAAGACCTGCGGTCCGTGGCACACGGCAGCGACGAGTTTGTTTTGACGGAAGGCATCTTGCACAAAGCGCACCGTCTTCATGTTGATTCGCATCTTGTCGGGAGCCATACCGCCGGGAATAATTACGGCGTCAAAGTCTTCGACACGCGCCTCAGTTGTGGTGGCGTCGGCTTTGACCGAAACCTTACCTTGCTTACCTTTATACGTCTCGTTAGTGCGCGACCCGAGCACCACTACTTCTGCCCCCACGTTGCGTAGAGCGGTGTAAGGAATCTGAAATTCTACGTCCTCAACGTCATTCTCTATCAATATAGCAATCTGTTTAGCGTCTGTTGCCGCCATGATGATGAACCTCCAGAGTTACCTTTATACTGTTTAGAATTACTGTTTAGAATTTACACGGCGCAGGAAAGTCTTACCACAAATGAACACCACCGTTCACGAATGAGCAATGCGAATTGATTTAAAGTGTGCTGATTCTCGGTTCATTCGTGGCTGGCTCCCTTCCCCGGCGTAAGTCCTATTGTTCTAACAATGCTATTGCGGTTGGTAGATCTCGCTGTGAGTCTTTAGCAACAAACACGTCGCAAGCACCATGCCAGTATCGGGTGCAGGGGTTAAACGCAAGGTAGTGGGACGGATTGAAAGCGGGGCCCGTAGTGCAAACCCGTACAGACACGAGGCCTTGCTGTTCGCTTACGTTACTTTGGACAGATGTCAGATGCTAGATGTCAGTAATAAAGCAGAATTCAGAACTCAGAATTCAGAAAGCTTGGCAGACCGCATTCATGCTGAGTCCTGAGTCCTCGGATTCTCTATCTTTCACTGGCATCTGACATCTAGCATCTGACATCTGTTCTAGGAGACGGAGCGCAGCAGCCCGCGGAAGATGCCCTGTACGGCGACTTGCGCGGCAGGCAAGCGGATCGGCGCGAGGTTTGAGTTGGCCGGTCGTAATTCTACTTCGTTGGCATTACGATAAAGCCGTTTAAGCGTCGCTCGGCTGCCATCAATAAGCGCGACGACGATCTCGCCGTTGTATGCTTCTGTGCGGTTCTCGATGATTGCGATGTCGCCATCGCAAATATGTTCGTCAATCATTGAATCGCCGGAAACCTTCAGCGCATAGATGTGCTCGGGGCGCACGCGGCCCAAGAGAAAACGCGGCACGCTGATGGTCTCAGCCGTTTCTTCCGTCTCAAGCGGATTGCCTGCTGCCACCCGACCGAGCAACGGCACCTGGCATGAAGCTTCGTCCGACGCTTCTTCGACCGGGACGCTTAAACCGAACGCGCCGTTTTCGCGGCGGCGCATCAAAAGGCCGCGTCGTTCGAGCGCTTCGATGTGTTTGGCGATGGTCGCCTTCGATGATACGCCGAAGTGACGCGCGACCTGCGCATATGAAGGTTCGTACCCGTGACGCTCCATGAAGCGTGTGATGTAGTCGAGAATTTCTTTCTGACGTTGGGTGCGGGGTTGCATAAGATTTGCAGAATTCCTCTTCGACGAAAACAACTCGGAAGGCGCGCTTTGAAGTTCACCGCTGTCAGGCGCGGGCTGATTCTAAAGTGGTGTTAAATAAGCGTCAAGCTCTGGCCGCAGATCGAACAGTTTGGGCGGCGCGGCGGGTTGACCATGCCATGTCAAGAATGAGAGGATTTCGATCTTCAAACCACCAAACTTTATGGGGGCATATACAAGATGGAGATCGATAGAAACAAGGTCATAACGCAGGAAGAACTGGGCGAGCCAGCGCCGATTGACCAAGTTGGGGGGCTTGTGGAAGCCGAGATGAAGCGTATCGAAGGGAGCGCTAAAGAGAGCGTCGCGCAAGGATTGCAGGACGAGGAACTAGAACGCGAGGGGCGACGTCTCAAGGAAGAAGGCAAGCGAGAAGTAGAAGAAGAGCGTCAGAAACAATAAGTGTGCTAGGAGCGCAGGAGCGGCGTTGCTGCCCCGTTACCTCTTAGCCCGGCCGCTTCAGCTTTTCCGCTGTTTACATCTTCAATGCTTGCTCGATTGCTTGACGCATCTTGGCCGGGGTTCGCCGCGGGTGATACCCGATGAAATGTTCAAGGACGCGGCCATCGCGGGTAATCACAAGCGTCTGTGGGATCGACCCGTTGCCGCGCATCAACGACGCCGCCAAATCTCTTTCGGCCCATCCGATCTTGTAGTTGATCGCGAACTCTTGTGCGAAGTCGCGCACCGTCTCGGCGTCATCCTGCAACGGGTCCACATCCAGCCCGATCACTTCTAAGCCCTGCGCTTGGTACTCTTTGCTTAGCTCGACGAGATGCGGAATCTCGTCGCGACACGGCGGACACCAGGTGGCCCACAAATCCAGCACCACGACTTTACCGGCATAATCCGATAATTTAAACGCCCCCCCGTCAAGCGCTTTGATCTCTACGCTCATAACACTCGCTGGCAAAGCGTTCGACGTTCCGCTTCCAGCCTTAACGCTCGCGCCGCCGTTGGCATTCAATACCGGTTCAGCCTTTCCGCCGGCGACGTTCGTGGTCGGGTTCGTTTCGTTCACAGAACTACAACTCGGCATACCACCAGCTATCACCAAAGCGCCAAGGATAGAACCAAGTGCGGCGCGCAAGGCGAGTCTCATAGAAAGCCGCCCGTTTTGTGAACACAACTTTTTCGCAGAGGCCATACGATTAAATCTACCTTTGATCTTAGAAAGGATATATCTGCGCGAAGTAGATAACTTTATTTTGCGTCAGCGGTCAAGCGCTCTGCCTGAGCCATTCGGTTGTAAAACGAAGGTGGCAGGTTTATAGTATCCCCCAAAAGTTCCCACCAACAACGATCAGCAAACGGGGGCCAAAGAGCTTACCCGTTCATCAAGTGTCATTTGCTTTCGTGACTCTTGTTCGGCAGGCGGTATTGTCCAATTAATGTTGACCCCACAGCGATGATAGTTCGGCAATCACAACCCGCCCAGAAGTTGCGGAAAGAAGCAGCAGTGGAGGTACACGGATATGAAACAGCTTTTTCAAGGCGGGAATGTCGATTGTTTTCTGAGCTTGCAGCGGTGCAAATTGATCCAAGAGCTTCAGGCGCTTGGGCCTAACTACCTGCTTCGCATGAACGAAGAAGATTTGTGCGAACGCTTGATTTCTAAGTATTACCTGCAGTCCCCTCGTCTTAAACCAAACGATTCATACATCTACAATGAGCCGACATCTGCGACGAACATGCCCAGAACTGATCGCAGTGACTCTTTGAGCAATGCCTCACTTGATCGAAGCAGTGAGTTCATCTGCCTCGCGGTGCCTTTCGAGGGTGATGCGAAGTCGTTTAGCTACCGGCCATCAGAGCACAACGGTGATTTACCAAGTGGTGAGGTTGTTGGCTCAAAAATTCTCTTACATCTCCAACTAACGGAAGCGCCGCAGGATAGAAGTCTTCAACACAATTTCAAACAGATTATCGAGCAGGTCGAAGATTGCCTACACGAGATTAAAGAGGATGCGATAGATTACAACAACTCTCTGGAACCAACCATTTGCCGCAACTTAGCACAGATGAAGATAAATTTCCGCCCACCACACGAGCACGCATTTGTCAGCACACGGCGAAGTCGTGCGGCGACGCAAGGCGCTCGCTGACAACTTAACGAGAGAAGAAAAGCCGCACTAACCGGTGCGGCTTTTCTCCTACTTCACGACGATATTAACGAGCCTCTGCGGCACAACGATTACCTTAATGACATCGCGCCCTTCCATCCAGACGCGCACCTTTTCATCACTGAGCGCGGCGCTGCGCAAAAATTCTTCCGAGGCGTCGGGCGTCGCCCGGATGCGGCCGCGCAGCTTGCCGTTAATCTGCACAGGAATCTCCAATTCTTCTTTGCGCGATAATTCCTTATCCGCTTGCGGCCACTTGGCTCTATCACCTTGCTTGCTCAAGATGCCGCCCTGATGGCCCAGAGCTTCCCACAGCTCTTCGGCCGCGTGCGGTGCCATCGGCGCAAGCATCAGCACCATCGCTTCCAACGCCTCACGCACGGCAAAGAGCGTACCCGCCGAAGCGTTCTCGTCAGGCGCACGAAACACCATCACATCCGGAAGTTCAGACTTCTCATTTCCCGAAGGTTCGGTTGCTGAAGTCGTCTGCGCGGTGAAGTCGCTCAGCGTATTCAACAGCTCCATCAGCGCCGCGATGCTGGTGTTGAAATGCAAACGTTCGAAATCATCCGTGACGCGAGCAATCGTGCGGTGAGTCGCGCGGCGCAGTGCGCGCTCTGCGATTGTCAAATCTTCATCACTGGGCGCGCTTTGCGGCGCAGTTTGAATCTGCTCGCGCCAACGCCAGACCAGATTGTAGACGCGTCTGAGGAAACGCACCGCGCCTTCAATTCCTGTCTCCAACCAACGCAGTTCATTCTCGGGTGGCGCGGCGAACATCACAAACAAGCGCACGGCGTCTGCGCCGTAGGCGGCGACCATCTCGTCCGGGTCAACGCCGTTGCCGAGCGACTTCGACATCGCTTTCCACTCGTTTGTTCCCTCGACGATGTTTGTGACCATCCCCTGAGTTAATAAGTTCTTGACCGGTTCATTAAACTTAACCAGCCCCATGTCGCGCATCATCTTGCACCAGAAGCGCGTGTAGAGCAGATGCATTACGGCGTGTTCGATACCGCCGATGTATTGATCCACCGGCGTCCAGTATGCGGCCTTCTCCGGATCAAACGGAGCATCCCCATTCTGCGGATCGCAGTAGCGGAAGAAATACCACGAGGAATCGACAAACGTATCCATCGTATCCGTATCGCGACGGGCCGGTTCGTTGCATTTCGGACAAGTGGTATTAACAAACTCCGGAACCCCGGCGAGCGGGGACTGGCCCGTACCGGAAAACTCGGCTCGCTCCGGGAGGACTACCGGCAAGTCCTTTTCCGGCACCGGCACAATGCCGCACTTGTCGCAGTAAACTATGGGGATCGGCGCGCCCCAGAAGCGTTGCCGTGAGATGCCCCAATCGCGTAGCCGATAGGTGACGGCTCCGCCGCCAAAGCCATGCTTTTCGGCGTACTCGGCCATCGCGGCGATGGCGTCTTGCGATAGTTTCCCGCTCCACTCGCTGGAGTTAACGAGCACGCCGTAGTCGGTCATCGCCTGTTGCATCTCGACTGACTGGTCAACACCCAATTGCGGCGCGAAGTTGCTCGGCTCCTTCTCATGCGTGATGGGAGCAATCACCTGCTTAATCGGCAGCGTGTGTTTTTGCGCAAACTCGAAATCGCGTTGATCATGTGCCGGAACAGACATCACTGCGCCAGCGCCGTAATCAATCAACACGTAGTTCGCTACCCACACCGGCAGCGATTCATCGCTAAAGGGATTAACGGCAATGAGTCCGGTGTTGACGCCTTCCTTAACTTCATCCTCGCCGGGCTTCGCCTGACTGCGAGCGGCGCGCACGCGCTCAGCAAACTGGATCACTTCTTTTTGCTGCGTTGAGCCTTCCAGCAATTTCTCCAGCACGGGATGTTCAGGCGCCAGCACAAGCGCGTTTGCGCCGTAGATGGTGTCGATGCGTGTGGTAAAGACGCGAATCTTCTCTTCGTGATCCTTTACCGGAAAATCTATGTACGCGCCCGTGCTTGCCCCGATCCAGTTGCGCTGCATCGTCAGCACGCGCTCGGGCCAGCCCGCCTCGATCTCCCGCATGTCACCGAGCAGTTGTTCGGCATACTGCGTGGTGCGCACAAACCATTGCTCTAAATTTTTCTTCTCCACGACAGCGCCGCAACGCCAGCACACGCCGCCCGAAGATTGCTCGTTCGAGAGCACAGTCTCTTCTTTCGGGCACCAGTTCACCGGCGCGGTACGACGATAGACAAGCCCGCGCTCCAGCATCCGTAGGAAGAACCACTGATCCCACTTGTAGTATTGGGGCGTGTGGGCTGCCGTCTCGCGTCGCCAGTCAAAGCTGATCCCAAGGCGTTTGAACTGCCCGCGCATATGGGCGATGTTCTCTTCGGTCCACTCGCGTGGTTGGATGTTGCGCTTGATGGCGGCTTGCTCCGCAGGTTGGCCGAAACTGTCCCAACCGATTGGGTGGAGCACGTTGAACCCTTGCAGACGCTTGTACCACGCCAGCGCATCGCCAATCGTATAGTTGCGCACATGGCCCATGTGCAGAAAGCCCGACGGGTATGGCAGCATCTCAAGGCAATAGAATTTCGGGCGACTCGTATCTGCTTCCACTTCAAACGCGCCCGTTGCTTCCCAGTGCTTCTGCCACTTCTCTTCTACTTTTTCGGGAAAATACTTTTCGTCCATTTCTCTCACTCCTCTGTCGCGCTGGGTTTACACTTCCCACCCGTCGCACGCCTGTAAGCATTCTCGCTTACAGGCGTGCTCCCGGCTCGGGTCTCCGTAGATTTGTAGACGAAATATAATGCCGCTGCGAACTGCCGCGCATTACTAATGGCGGCTGCCGAGCGGCACCGTAAGGTAGAGAGTGGCAGGCTGGTAAAAACGTTTCACGACCTTCACTATGACTTCACCATAAACGACTACCGCGCGTTATCCGGTTCAGAATTTCCGCCATCTTAGCGCAGGCGGTTGCGTAGCGCAATCGCCCCGGATCGTCCTCCGCAAAGGAAAATCGGCGCCCATAAAATAAGCGTGGCACCAACCTGATGGTCTCAGGCGGTGCCACACTTCCCGACTACAAGCGCCCTTTTAGCGATCGGGAGTTGTCTTGGAAGCAGGAGCGCCGCTCCCCATCAAGTTCCCCCCAGCGTCGTACACTTCGACCGGGCCGTACTTCTCGAGCACGCTCTTGATCCGGCTCGCGTCGCCGACCGCGACGACCTGAACCGCGTCAGAGTTGACGTACTTGCGTGCGACGCGTTGCACATCGTCGGGCGTTACGGCAAGCACTTTGGCCGGGTAAGTATCCCAGTAGTCATCGGGGAAGCCATAAAGTTTGCGGGTAATCGCGTAGCCGAGCAGTTGCGCGGGATTTTCCAATGACAAAGCGAAGTTTGCGACCACCGACCGCTTCGCGTCTTCGAGTTCGGTTTCCGGCACACGCTCTTCGCGGATGCGGCGCATCTCGTTGAAGAACTCGGTCATCGCCCCTTCGGCGACTTCCGTGCGTACGTCGCCGCTCGCGCTCCACGGCCCCGGGTACTTCAGCGCGTTAAAGGAGCTGTAAGCCCCGTAGGTATAGCCTTTCTCCTCGCGCAGGTTGATGAACAAGCGCGACTGTGGCCCGCCACCGATAATGCGGTTCATCACCGTTAGTGGAATGTAGTCCGGGTCGCGGCGATCAATCGCGATGTTGCCCATCATGACCGTCGCCTGCACCGAGTCCGGCCGGTTCACCAGATAAATCTTCTTGCCCGTGACCGCGGCGGCGTTGGCGGGCAGCACTTCCTTGAAATCCGTCTTCTGCCAACCCGCCAACATCAAGCGAAGCTTCGGCAACACTTCGGCGGCGCGGACGTCGCCGGCGATGCCGAGGATGGCGTTCTGCGGGGCGTAGCGTTCCTTGTGCCACTTCGCCAAAATCTCCAGCGTCATCGCATCGATCGATTCGGCGGTGGCCGAAACGACGGCCGCCGGATGACCCCCATAGAGGGCACGCCTGAAACGCTCGTTCGCCAGAAAGCCCGGCGATGACCGTTGTTGCTGCAACTCGGCCTTGGTCCGCTGCTTGAGTTTGTTCAACTCCTCGGCGGGGAACGAAGGATTGAGCAGCACGTCTGTCGCCAAAGCGACCCACTGATCGAGGTTGTCGGAGAGCCCCGAGGCGTTAAACTCCGTCGTCACCTGGCCGAAGCCGGAAGAGGCAAAAAGCGTGGCACCCAGGCGGTCAATCTCCTCGGCGATCTGTCTGCTCCTGCGCGCCTTCGTGCCTTCGCGGAGCATCTGCGCGGTTATGCCGGCGAGACCCGCCAAGTTGGTCGGCTCGTAAAGCGAGCCCGCGCCGCTGATGGTGAGCTGCATCGAGACCGTAGGAAGCCGATTGTCTTCCATAATGAGCACGGTCAGTCCGTTATCCAGGGTCGCCTCGACGGGTTTACGCAGGTTCACGCGTAAGATCTCTTTCGAGAGCGGCGCTTTCCCTTTGCGCTCGACCTTGCTCGCCGGAGCGGCTTTCGAATCTTGGGGGCTTGCGGCGGGTGTCGGAGTCGCCTGGGC
>JACCTF010000674.1 GCA_013812565.1 Pyrinomonadaceae bacterium
GCCCGCTTCCTGAAGGCTAATGCTGCTGTTACAGCAGCGTTAGTTTCCATGAAGCGAGGCTTCACCCCCGACCATGAGAATAAGCTATTCAATGGAATCAACAACTTAGCTCTTATTTTCATAGCAGCCTTCATGACCCGTGGCTCACCACCACGGATGAAAATGGATATACTTGACGCGCCCGCGTGGCACAGAGGTCGGTTTCACACTGGTGTTCGCGAAACCCGCATAGCAGTCGGACCCGGATACTCACAGGCACCACCAACTGTCGCTCTTGGCTCCAAGTCCAAGAAGCACGCACCTTAGATTCTGACACAACGAGTATCCACGCCGCTCGGAGCTTGTTGGTCGGAGGTCTGTGATGCAAATTCTCTACACGCATTGTGCCGGGTTGGATGTTCACAAGAAGACGGTCGTCGCCTGCTGCCTAACACCTGACCCGCATGGCGGCTGGCGCCGAGAGACCCGCACCTTCTCGACGATGACGATTGATCTGCTCGCACTCGCGGATTGGTTGCACTCGCATGCTGTCACACACGTCGCAATGGAATCGACGGGGGAGTATTGGCGCCCCGTCTTCAACATCCTCGAAGCCGAGTTCGAGACGCTGCTAGTTAACGCCGCACATGTCAAGAATGTGCCCGGCAGGAAGACCGATGTGCGTGATGCACAGTGGCTGGCGGAGTTGTTGCAGCACGGGTTGTTGCGCGCGAGTTTCATCCCTTCGGTGCCGATCCGCGAGTTGCGCGACCTGGTGCGCCATCGCAGCAACTTCGTGCGTGAGCGAGCGACTTTGGTCAACCGCGTGCAGAAGGTGTTGGAAGCAGCCAACATCAAGTTGGCGAGCGTGGCAACGGATGTCTTGGGCGTGTCGGGACGCCGAATGCTTGAGGCCATTATCGGCGGCGCCGATGACCCGGCAGCGATGGCGGAGTTGGCGCGTGGACGCTTGCGCACCAAGCGCGCTGAGTTGGCGAAAGCTCTTGATGGACGAGTGCGCGCGCATCATCGTTTCGTGTTGACGGAGTTGTTGTGCCAGATCGACAGCTTTGACGAAACGATTGCACGCTTTGATGAACAGATTGAGGAAGCGGCGCGCCCTTTCGCGCCAGCCGTTGAACGACTCGACACAATCCCTGGTGTGGGGCGTGAGATGGCAGAGGTGATCGTCTCTGAGATCGGCGTGGACATGACGCGCTTTCCTAGTGCCAATCATTTGGCGGCGTGGGCAGGTGTAGCTCCGGGCAATCATGAGAGTGGTGGCAAGCGGCTGAGTGGACGCACGCGCAAGGGCAACCAGGCGTTGCGCAAAGGCTTGGTGCAAGCTGCGCACGCCGCCGCGCACACCAAGAACACGTTGCTTGCGGCGCAATACCAGCGACTGGCGCGACGGCGTGGACGGAAGCGGGCGGTGTTGGCGGTGGCACATTCGATTCTCGTGATTGCGTATCATCTGCTTGCGCGTGCGGAGGAATATCGTGAACTGGGCGGCGACTACTTCGAGCGGCAGCGCCCGGAAGCGACGGTGAAGCGGTTGACACATCGGTTGGAGAAGTTGGGCTATCAGGTGATTCTCCAGCAACTTGAGCCGGTTGGGGTCGGCGCATCCGCGTAGCGCACCGGCTTATTTGCACCTTAGTCTTCATGCCCCGCTGCGGGGCACCACGCATCATGAAAATGATGGTCAGCGACGCCGCTTCTACCGCGCGCAACTACTTTGTTATAGTAGCGGGTACCGGTCAACAGGTCGGTGTCTAACTAGTGCGTGCGAGCCTGCACCTTAGTCTGATCCGGGCATCTAGTGTGGAACCACACATTGTTGCCAGTGAGCACGTAGAGCAGATTCATCTCTCAAGTGGATGCCCGACCGGCTATTTCTATTCACATCTTCCTCGTCTCAGGAGAAGTGTGTCTCAGCGACAGTCAAATTGCTGATAAAACGCCGATTACCCCACGTTATATTTTCAGAGCAGTTTGCAAATGAGTGTGAGGTGTTCAGAGTTCAGCCTTTAGGCTGCTTCAGCTAACACCCTAAAGCGTACACTCTGAACAAAGGTTTACTTCTTATCACCCGTTACTGATAAAACGATCTTGCCGTGCGCTCCCGGCTGCATTACTTCCGTGTGCGCGCGGGGGGCGTCGGCCAAAGGTATTTCTTTCCCGATCACCGGGCGCAGCGTTCCGTTTCCCAAGCCGGCGACGAGCGCCGCGTGGACGCTCTGCGATTCGTGCGGCGAGGCGTTTTGTAGCGCCATCCCGATGATGCTCGCGTCGCGCCCCATCGTCGCGCGCGGATCAATCTCCACCGTCCCCCGGCTGCCGATGACCACAACGCGCCCGTTCCGCGCCAGCACGTTGAGGTCTTTGCCGAGATTGACGTTGG
>JACCTF010000676.1 GCA_013812565.1 Pyrinomonadaceae bacterium
GGCTTACGTCCGCGATGTCAAAGGGGATATGTTCTTCGGCGTGCCAATCGATGGATTCTTCCAACTCGGCTTCGCTCATCTGCGGCACGATGATGTTTTTCACGATCACAGAATTGCCGCTGACGCCCGCCGCCACTTGATCCGTTTTGATCTGCTGGCTTGTAAAAATGTTCGCGATGCAGTTCGATACATCGTTAAGCTCCATGATCTGGCCGTCAGTAATTGAATCTGCTTGCAGAGTTTCGTAGCTAATACTGGAGAGATGGAGACTGCCGAGTTGCCCACGCAACTCAATAGCTTTGATTGCGCTTGAACCGATGTCCAAGCCGACCATGTTCTTTCTGCTAAGTCTTCTCTTGAACATAGCTTTACCGGTTCTTCACGTTTCTCGCTAACCGTTGGCGGCTGCGGCGTAGACGGATTCGGAGGTGACGCGTTCTGCTGTGCACATCGCGTAGAGATTTTGTTTTAGTTTTATACACTGCGGATGTTGTCCTGCTGCGACCAGAGAGGGCACGACCAGACCACACGCGGACGCTTCAAGCGCCTGTCAGCAAGTTAAAGAGGTGAGGTGTTTTGATTAGAGCCGCTTGACTCGTCAAGCGAAGGCACTATATCAACCTGAGGCTTTATGCAAACGGGAGAAGTGTGTGGAGAGAACGCACGACCAACGTTAATCCGTTTTCTTGATTCAAAATCGCAGCATCTCCTTTCGGTAACCCGGCCAAGTCAAATGTTTTAGGGTTCTTGACTTCCGTAGCTTTGCGGCCCTCGCTCGCGCGGGGTGTGCCTTTGTCGATTGAGTGTTTAAGAAGGAGTAGCCAACTTGCGCGGGGCGTTGTGGTTAGCGGCGGCTATATGCCTTCCGAGTAGATGTCCGTGTTTAAGTCGGCCTTTACTCGGCCTTTAAATGGACGAGGGGAATATACAGAACTATCGTGACGAGTGTCAATCGGTATTATTCTTTGTTTAAAAACATGACTGTTAATGTGTTAACAATATCTTCCTCACTGCCGGGGCATACGGTTCTCCGGGTATGTTGGCAATCATCTTCGCGCCGAAAACCGAACGGTCATGCATTTATTGCAACGCCATCTTGCCTCCTGTCGCACGCGGCGGTTAGGATGCTCCGGCAATGAGAACAATCCGCAAGCTTGCGCTGATCGCCCTTGCGCTCGCACTGGTCGCGGCCGTGTGGCTTTGGTGGAATCGACCGCAGCCGGTGGATATGACGGCTTATGTTCCCGCTGATTCGCTTGTTTACCTGGAAGCAAACAGTCTGCCGCAAGTTGTTGACGGCATGATCGCAACAGATGCCTGGAAGCGGCTTGCCCCGCTCGCCGGAACGGGTTCTGGTTTCAGCAACATCAGATGGGTGAGCCGCTTGATCGCGTGGACCGGCATCGGCCCGGCGGAAGCAGTGGTGCTTGCCCGCGCGCAGGTCGCTGTGACGGTGCTCGGTTTCACGGCCGAGGAAGAAGCAGGCGACACGCTGAAGATCAAGCCGCGTGCGGCGATAATCGTCGAAAGTCATTCCGGCACCCGACGTTTGCGAATCGCCGTGGAGAAACTCGTCGGCGATTTTGCACGGCGCGCGTATCTAAACCCACAGGTTGAACGCAGAGAAGCAGACGACGTGCTGCTCGTGACATGGAGCGCGCCCTCCGGCAAACGGCGGATTGTGGCGGCGGTCTTTGAAAGCGTCGCCGTCATCGGCAACGATGACGCGGCGGTGCAAGCGTGTCTGGCGACCCGGCGCGGCGAGCGCCCGAGCCTGGTCGGCAACGCGCAGTTGGAGGAGATGCGCTCGCGTGTTGATTCGCGCGACGCCCTCGCGTTCGGCTTCGTCCCTCCGGTTGGAGCAGCAAAGCTTCTCGAAGTTGCGGCGACCGCTTATGCCGGACAGTTATCGCCAAACCCACGCATCCAGAGTGCCGCGGCCATTCTACTGCCGCAACTTGCCAACAGAATTTTAGGCGGAGCTGCCTGGAGCATGCGCGTCATGGACCAGTTGGTTGAAGACCGCTACTTCATCGAACTGGATAGTGATCTGGCGGCGCGTTTGCAAACTGCACTCACACCCGTCAGTGATGCGTCTCTCCGCGCAAGCGAACTACTGCCGGCGATGACACACCAACTTACAAGTTACACCTACCAAGAGCCGGAAGCGGCCTGGCGCGGTTTGAACGCCGCCATTTCATCGCAACTCGATGCGCTCAGCGCTCCGCTTGTCGCGCGTTTTCTTGAAGAGGCTCTCACCCCATACGGCATCGAATCGCCCCGCGAGTTCTTGCGCGCCTCTGGCCCCGAACTGGCGACGGCGCGCCTCGATGATACGGGTCAGAGCACGGTGCTGATCGCCCGTGTACGCAACCGAGAAGCCTTGCGCGAACAGGTACGCCGTCGCCTCGGTTCCGTCACGCGTGAGCGCATTGGTAATGCCGAGATGATGATTTCATCAAACACCAAACGCGGCGCAGCCAGCTTTGTCGGCGACCACCTGATTATGGGGGCAGCCGATGATGTTCGTCGCTGCCTGGCGGCGCAGACTGAAGCTCGCGCGCTGGCAGCGATTGATGCTTTCAAGCGGGCCACGCAGTCAACCGCGCAAGCCGGATCGAACGCGGCGCCTGCCGGGGCCGTGACGTACACGGATGATCGACCAGGGACGCGCCGGTTCGTTGATTTCGTCGCCGCCGCGCGGCGCGACCGTCCTGCGGATCGCGCCGCACTTGAGCGCGAGCTGTTGCAAATAGCTTATTCCAGAAGCGAAACACGATTGATCGAAAGCGGCTTTGAGCGCAGAACCTACTCGTCGTTCGGACAGCTAGGCGCGATCACCGGGCAGTTTGCTCCGGAGACAGTTATGGATCAGGAACGTCTCCGCCCGAAGGTCGGGCGAGCAGAGCTTGGCAATTAGCTTTCAGCTTTCGGGGGTTCAAAAGGATGATCAGTAAACACCGCTCGCATACTGATTTGACTGAATAACGTTTCAAGGTAGGTAGCAAACCGATGCAGCACCGGTTTGAGTTCGACCGCGCCGCGTGTGCTGGCAACATCTTCGACGAATCGCTCGTAAGTCTCCCAATCTTTGTACATCAGATAATGCATGCTTCCGTCGCGAAAACCGGCAAGTGGCTCAAGCAGTGCGTCCAGTACGGGGCGCTCGCTGCTTTCTTTCTCGGCGTGTCGGACAAATTGCAGCACCGTCCATAGATCACGGCGTAAGGCAAGCGACTGCTCGACCTTGGTTCGAAAGGCGCTAAAGAGTTTTGGTCCATCCAGTGTCGGATCGAAGACCTGGGCCAGCACAACAGTTGACTGCTGAAAGGAGTCGCGCAGCAAACCATGTGCATTCTCGACTCTAGCGCGGATGACGGGCGCGTCACGCTGCTGGCTGAGGCCGGCCAGTTCATGCTCAAAGACTTTGCGTAGCTCCATACGAATCGCGTAGCTGGTGCTATCAAGCGCCTCGAAGACCTCTTCGGTAAGCCTTTCTGCACGCATCACGCGCGTCTGAAGCAGTTCGAGTAATCCACGCGTTTCTTGATTTATAAGTGTAAAGAGCGGCAGGGCGGGCTTAAGCGGGTAATCTTGTCGGAGATCACGCTCAATGAAACTGAGCATTTCGAGTGAACTGGCAAGACCGGAGAAGACTTGACGCACATTTGCGCCGAGCGGGTCCGGTGTGAGATTTGCGGTGAGCGCCAGTAATGATGGATGAATGTTTGTTACATCCATGACGCGCGCAAGCCGGCATGCGGCGCTGGAACGCTTAAGTTCGCGCGCTAGAACTTTTCCGATGCTCGCCCAAGCGCTAAAGCTTACGGCGCGGGATTCAAGCATCGCATCGCAAATAGAACGAACATCACTTAGGATTTCCATTAGTTCGACGAACGCTGTGTTAGCGGCCTTCGTCGACTGCTTGTTCCGATCTACGGACGACACAGCACCAAGCACTTGCGTTGAATTCGCTGCACTAAAATCTATAGCGCGATCTACAGCGTTGGGGTCTACTGCACCGTGGTACGTGTTGTCGAGTTCTTGAACTAAGAGAAATGTAAGGTGTGAGCTACGTAGCAAGGCGCATCGCGCAACGCTTGTTTCCTTATTCCAGTTGCGCGTTAATACCTCAGCGCGTTCATCTTCTGCGAGTGGTTGATGAGCCACGTTGAAGAAGCTTTGAAACGCCTGCAACCATATGGCAAGTTCACGTGCCGTCGGGTTATCGGCAAAAACCGCAGGCGCACCGTTCACAGCAGAACCGTGTTGAGGATCATCCGCTGCATCATGCGCGGATGTTTCTGCAAGATCGGTGTTTGGGTCTAGATCAACGTATCTCATGGGTTGGCTGATTGAACGCGGCTTCGACGGGTGGGCCGCTTCCGGGCAGAGATTGTAAGCGTGAAATACTCCGCCTGGCAAAAACTTTGTCGGTCGAGTAGCAACGCCAAAGAATCGGCACCGGTTGAATCCGTGCTAATTCGATGAATGGTTATGAACAATTTATTTTTCTCTGAGTTACTAATCGCGACGCGCAACACGGGCAAAGTGCAGGAGATTGCAGCGCATTTAGCGGGGCTGCCGTTGCGTTTACGCAGCCTTCGCGAGTTTGCAAACATCGCTGAGGTTAATGAAACCGGTCGAACATTCGCGGAGAATGCCCAGATCAAAGCTCGCTCCTATGCAGATCAGACGGGTTTGCCAACGCTTGCCGACGACTCGGGCTTGGAAGTTGACGCCCTCAATGGTGCGCCCGGTATCTTTTCGGCGCGTTATGCCGGTGAAGCGGCGTCCGATGCTGAACGAATCGTGCGGCTGCTTGCCGAGCTTGCTCGCACTAATGATCGAGACCGCCGCGCGGCTTTTGTTTGTGCTCTAGCTATCGCTGATCCGCAAACGACCTCGCTTCAAATCTGGACGGGAAGATGTGAAGGGCGCATTGCGCACACGGCCCGCGGCACCAACGGGTTCGGCTATGATCCCATTTTCATTCCCGACGGGTACGCACTAACCTTTGGAGAGCTGGAAACCGATGTCAAGCAACGTATCAGCCATCGTGCACAGGCGTTGGATGCAGCACACGCATTCTTGCGGCAGCAACTTAACAACGATTCCTAGCCTTAATTGAACAGCGTTCCCCACAAACCATGCTGTTCTCTATCGTCAGTATCCCTTCGTCACGATTTTCCCTTACATAGAGCACGACCGCTAAATTTTGCTTGCATCCAGAGGCGGCCCACCCTAGTATGGCCCTTCAGGGAAATCAACCTTCCCTGGAGCTTCCGCAAGCTTTCTGCTCGTCATTATCTTCTGCGCCATTTGTCCCAAGGTCGGACTCGCTAAATCAAAACACATGACAACGGAACACTCTCTCAGCCTGACAGGGGCGGAAGATGTTCTCTGCCTTTACGACCCACTTCTTTCGCCCTTCTAGGGCTGCTCGCTGGATGAACCCTATCTCCCCAGCACTAACGCACTAAGCTCAGTTCTTTTGCCCCTGCCGGGGCTGAGATGCTCGCGTACCAATCTCTCGTCCTTCGATTTAGTACCAAACCACAACCTCATTCCCGCCCAAATCATCCTTGCCGACAGCTTCGATAAAGCGAAGGTGGGCATGCCCTTATTCAACTTTTCGAATCAGTCGTAGCTATCGGGAATTACCACTTAAGGAGAAGATCCGTGAAAGTAATAATCGCAACCAGGTTTTGTGTAGCATTCGCTCTGCTCGTGCTGCCCATGCATGTCTTTCCGCAGGAAGCGAAGAAAGAGACCGGACACGACCAGCCGACGCAATTGGAAGGAGGCTTCAGAGAATACAAAACTGTTACACCCGCCACCAAAAGGTCGGTTCACACCGTATTGTTTCCTCAAGCGCGGGAGGTCGGCAGCAAGTTCTTCATCGAGGGCATCCTTGAGTCGATCCGTCTAATTTACAGATGTGAAAGGATGCTGGATCAATGCACGCCCCCCGCGTTGCAGGCGATGGACGACCATGATTATGGAAGAAGTCTGATTCTTATCTTCCCCGAAGCCACGGAACGAATCGTCGTCGGGGTAGTTT
>JACCTF010000707.1 GCA_013812565.1 Pyrinomonadaceae bacterium
TTCACCACTGTGCCGTGTACGTCAGCCGCGACAAAAACGACATTCTGAATTCCATTCTGATCAATAAATCTCAGAAGATCGGTGCGCTCGGCAGCGTATCCTTCGAACCGATCTGAAGCGCCGACGAGGCCTAAGTTTTGGATCGGCTCGGGCACCATCACAAACTTCCATGTGACCCCACTGGTTTGAGCCTCCAACAAATCGTTCTTTAAGTCTTGCAGTTGTTGTGAGCCGAGCATGGTGCGACGAGTTCCGGTCGGCTGCCCGGTTGCGGGATTAAAATCAAACGATTGGAGAATGAAGCGCGCAATATCAGCCGGGTTTGTGGGATTAGGCGAAATCAGTTCCTGATCGCGGAACGAGCGCGCGTCAAGCATGAGAACAGCGGCATCATTTCCGTAGGTACGCGCGCGATAAAGTTTGCGCTCTCCGGACGTACGCTCGTCACCTGTGTCGCCATAAAACTCGGCGCGGATAGGATTGTATTCTTGGAACGCTTGCAAACCGTCTTCGTAAAGCGGTGTGTCGTTGATAAACGCGCCGGGGAATCCGGCGAAACGTGGATCAGACGAAGGGGGGGCACCGCCCGCGAAGTCGTTTGTGACTTCATGGTCATCGATAGTAGAGAAGACGGAGGTGGAAGCACGCAGGTCGCCCCAGGTATTAAGGCCGAACCGGCTTGTATAGACTTCGTTGTGCTTGGCGCGAAATTCTTCGCGTGTGTCCGCTTGCGGCTTGAGAACTGCGGGGGAGGTAACATCCGCATAGATAGTGTCGCCTAGTTCGACAAAGAAGTTTAAGTTGCGCTCATCGGCGTTCGAGATTGCGGGGTAGGGACCAAGTTCGCCCCGCGAGTCACCGCTGACGCCAAAACGTAAGCCCGCAAAGCTACCCGGCGCATGGGCCGTGGTGAAACTACCCCTGACCCTCTCGCCGTTGGGCGCTATCACAACGTAAGAATAGTTTGTGCCGGGTCTAAGTTTTGTTATTTCCACCTTTGCCGGCACTGAAGTATCCGTCACCTCTGCGCTCGCGAAGCGCAGGAGCGGTCTGGAAATAGTTTTGGGGAATACCACAAAGATGACTCTGCCAGGCACGCTGCTACGCGCCCACAGCACCGTTGAGTCTCGGGTCGTGTCACCGGAGGCAACGGCATTTGGGAATGTTTGTGTAGTAACGGTAGCGCCAGCACCCGTCGCAACGTCTTTCCTTATAGCGGTTTCAACTTGAGTGTTCAGTGCATTCCAGCTTAAATTACCCAAGATGAAACCATACCCCATAGAATTAAGAGAGCGCATTGTAGACGCTGTAGACCGACAACATGGGACGATCGCGGAAATCGCCACAACCTTTAGTGTCACCGAGCGATATGTCTACAAACTGCTCAAACAACGACAAGAGCGCGGCGATCTGTCACCGTTACCACATGGCGGCGGGGCGCGGCCGAAGCTGAGCGAAGAGAAGAAGCTGAAACTTGTCGATCTGGTTGCCGCTGCACCAGACCAGACGCTCGCAGAGTTGCGCCAGCAGATCAAAAAGAGGCTGCGCGTTACAGTAAGTATCGGCACACTCTGGAATGTGCTCGACGCGCTCAGCTTAACGCGAAAAAAAGTCCCGTCGCGCCCGCGAAGCGTCGCCGCACGAGCGCGCTGCCTTCATAAAGAAACAGCCCGAGATAGAGAGCGGGCGAGTGATCTTTGTCGATGAGTTCGGCGTTCATCTGGCGATGACGCGGACGCACGCACGAGCGCCGCGCGGTGAGCGGGCAGCCGTCTGCGAGAAGTTCGAGCGCGGCACCAAGCTGTCGGCCATCAGCGCGCTGGGCTTGCGCGGGGTTTGTGCGTCGATGGTCATTGAAGGCTCTGTTGATCAAGACGTCTTTGATCATTATGTCGAATCTTTCCTCGTGCCGCATCTGCGTGCTGGTGATCTGGTGATGTTGGATAACATCCGGTTTCATTACTCACAGCGAGCGATCTCTGTGATCGAAGCGGCCGGCGCGAGTGTCGAACATCTCCCGGCGTACTCGCCGGACTTCAATCCGATTGAGGGGTGCATCTCCAAGATCAAGGCTATCCTTCGCATGCTCAAAGCAGAAACCGAGCAAGCATTGTTAAAGGCTCTGGCTTTTGCTCTCGATCAAGTCACTGCCTCAGATATTCGCGGATGGTTCAGGCACTGTGGTTACAGCACCTGAATATCCAACTTGAAAACGCTGTAAGAACAGCGTCAGGTGGTTTACAAGGTACAGCTGCTCTTCTTCGGTGAGGTTCGGGTAAAGAGGCAACCTAAGGAGGCACATGCTCAACTTCTCTGTGATGGGCAGGTCTCCCTCCTGGTAGCCGAACGTCTTACCCACCGGGGAAGAGTGC
>JACCTF010000722.1 GCA_013812565.1 Pyrinomonadaceae bacterium
CCTTTCTGGAACGGCGGAAAACATCTCCTTATGTGTACCGGAAAGGTGATGATCGCTATGTGGTGATAAAGGATTGGCATCGACGCATCCTGTCGAAGCACACTGATGTGGCCGCGAAAATCGCCGATATGGATGAGTCCGGGATCGCGTTGACCGCCCTCAGCATCAACGACCCGGGACCAGAGATATTCGGCACTGAAGGCCCCGTTGTCAGTCGCGTGGTCAACGATTACATTGCCGAAGTCTCAAGATCATACCCGACCCGTTTTTTTGGTCTCACTGTGCTGCCTCTCCAAGACATGAGGGCCTCACTGGACGAACTCGACCGATGCGTTAATAAACTCGGGATGCGGGGCATTCTTTTATACTCGAACCTCAATGGGAAGTATCCGGACGAGCCCGAGTTTCGCCCCTTGTTTGCGCGCGCCGTCGAATTGGACATCCCTATTCTGCTGCATCCCGCTTACCCTATGACATATGAAGCAACGAAGGGATACGAAATGGCGGCTGGCTTGGGGTTGATGTTTGATACAACGACCGCTTTAACCCGAATCATACTGGCGGGAATTTTGGAACGACACCCGAAGCTCAAACTGGTTTGTCCGCACGTGGGCGGGGCGTTGCCTTACCTCATCGGGCGCATCGATCATCAAACCCAAGTCTTAAAGCGTGGAGCCGAAAACATCAGACGCGCCCCTAGCGAATACCTCAAACAGGTGTATCTGGATACGGTTACTCCGATTCCGTTAGCCATCCGTTATGCTTATGATTTTGTCGGACCTGACCGATTGCTTTTTGCCAGCGATCACCCTTGGGTGGATCCGAAGCTCATCGTTGAGAACATCAAAAGCCTAAATTTTCCCGCAGAGGACGAACGGAAAATTTTTGAGATTAATGCGAGGCGGTTATTCAAACTACAATAAAAGAGGCTGATCAAACCTGAGTTACATACAGTGAAACTTACACGTCGTGAATTGATTTGTTCGCTTGTCACAATGGGAGTGACGTATGGCCTTCCGGTCAGGGCGGCGAACCGCTTCCGTTTGGCAATCTGTAATGAAACTTTTCCGCATTTGAAATTTGCTGACATGTGCCGGGCAGCGAAAGCCAGCGGCTACACAGGCCTGGAGATTGCCCCTTTCACTTTGGGAGAAAAGCCAACAGATGTCTCACGGGCGAGGCGTGCTGAGCTGAAGGATATGATCCAATCCGTAGGTCTGCACTACGCGGGCCTTCACTCGCTGCTCACCTCGCCGAAGGGTCTAAATGTCACATCCTCTGATAAGACAGTTCATAGCCGCAGTTGGGATCACCTGCGCCGTCTTGTTGACCTTTCTGCTGATCTCGCAAGTAATGGTGCGAAGAGCGTGATGGTCTTCGGATCAGGTAAGCAGCGCACATCACCCGAAGGGGTTTCAGTGGGCGACGCCGTCAAGCGCTTCAAAGAAGGTTTGGCCGAGCTTGCTCCGAAAGCTGAGGCGAGGAGCGTTCGCATATTGATTGAGCCGTTATCTCCGCAGTTCACCAACGTCGTGAACACATTGGGAGAAGCGGTATCGCTCGTCAAAGAGATCGACAGCCCGGCCATACAAACCATGTTCGACACCCACAACAGTGTGGCCGAGCGCTTGCCCCACGGAGATTTGATTAAGAACTATCGCCGTCATATCTACCACATCCATTTGAACGAAATGGATGGGCGGCATCCCGGTACTGGAACTTACGACTTCAAGTCCGTGCTTCAGGCTTTGAAAGACATCTCCTACAGCCGTTGGCTTTCGGTGGAGGTGTTTGGCTTCTCTCTCGGGGGAGAAAGGATCGCCCGTGAGGCAGCCGAATTTATACGTAACCAAGAGGCACGGCTTCGCTAAAGAAAAATCGCTTAGACCGACAAGTTGCTCTCATGACTAGACCATGAAATCACAACACATTCTCGACTACATTGTCCTCGCCGCTTATTTTCTGTCAGTTGCCGCCATCGGCCTCTGGGCGGCACGCCGTAAGAAGAAGACCACGGAGGATTATTTTCTAGCCAACCGTCGCATGCCCGGTTGGATCGTGGGGTTCGCTATTGTCGGTACGGTCATCAGCAGTGTGAGTTTTGTGGCCCATCCGGGTGCGGCCTTCGCTCAGAATTTCTGGTTGGTCGTACCCAATTTGATGGTGCCGTTCGTCCTGTTCTTTGTCGTTATTTTCGTCGTGCCCTTTTATCGTCGAGTCGTCCGCATGAGCAGCTACGAGTATCTGGAGCAGCGCTTCGGATATTTGGCTCGCCTCTACGGCTCAACGGGCTTTCTGCTTCTCCGTACCGTGGATCTTGCTTTCACCCTGCTGTTGACCGCCATCGCCGTCGAGGTGATGACCGGCTGGGATATTCGTCTTGTCATCGTGTGCATCGGTCTCTTCACTGTTCTTTATACACTCGTCGGCGGCCTTGAGGCAGTCGTTTATACAGACGTGCTGCAAGGTTTTATTCTGGCGACGGCGGCCATTACGATCCTGGTGATTATTCTTTTTCGTCCTGAGGGCGGTCCTGCGGCCGTCATCTCCACGGCCTATGCCGGAGGAAAATTCGGCGTGGGTGATCTTAGTTTCGGCTGGCAAAGTCTCTTCGGGGCGCAACCTACTTTCTGGATCCTGGCCCTCGCAGGTCTGCTGCATTTTGGCCGGTCCTACATGACGGAACCGAACATGGTTCAACGCTATTTGATGGCACGATCCGACCGAGAAGCTCAACGCGGCGTCATGGCCGGCGCGCTCTCATGCTTACCCATCTGGCTCACATTCGCCTTCATTGGTTCTTGCCTCTGGGCTTTCTATCAATTAACGGCACAGAATATCCCGCCCGACGTACTGCAGAAGCCCGATAATATTCTGCCGTACTTTATCACCACGCAGCTGCCGCCGGGCCTGATCGGCCTCATCCTGGCGGCAATTCTCTCGGCCTGCAACTCGTCCGTCAGTTCTGATCTGAATAGCGTCGGTACTGTGATCACTCAGGATTATTTTACGCGCTCCCTGCCGAATACCAGTGAGAGAGTTCGACTTCTCTTCGGGCGTTGCGCGGTCATGATTACAGGAGTCCTCTGTGTCTCGGTTGCCCTGATTCTAATCTCGGCCCGGGCTAAAGCACTGGTGGAGTTGATCGTGACGCTAGGCATGATCTTTTCGGGCGGTATGCTTGGCCTCTTCGCTCTCGGCTTTCTCAGCAAGAGAGCAACCCGCCGCGGTGCTTATATCGGCATGGGAATCTGCCTGACCTTCATCTTGTGGGCGGCCGTCACTGGTC
>JACCTF010000756.1 GCA_013812565.1 Pyrinomonadaceae bacterium
CATCTATTGTCGCGGGAAGAGTGTCAAGGTCGCGCGCGCCGTGATTGGAAACGATGACGCCGGAAGCGCCGTTCTGCACGGCCAACTCCGCGTCGTCGGGGTTCAGAATCCCTTTGAGCAGCACCGGTACGCGGGCGAATGAACGCAGCCAGTCTATGTCCTTCCACGTGACGGGCGGCCTCTGCGCCCCCAACATCATGTAATACACTTTCATCTCCGGCGGCAATACAAATCCCGCGCGCTGATGGCGGTTGCGAACGCCGATGGAGGCCAAGTCAACCGTGACGCACAGCGCGCGGCATCCGGCGGCCTCGGCGCGCTGCACAACGTCTTTAGTAAACTCACGATCCGGCTGCACGTAGAGTTGGAACCAGAGAGGTTGAGTCGTGGCGCGCGCTATCTCTTCGATGGGCGTCGTCGTATAACTACTGACGACGTAAACGGCCCCCGCCGCGCTTGCGCCGCGCGCCGTGGCTAGTTCGCCCTCCGGGTGCAACAAGCGTTGATAAGCCGTCGGCGCGAGTAAAATCGGGAACGGCAATTCATGACCGAACAGCGTGACGCGAGTATCCAGTTCTGACACGTCCTGCAACACGCGCGGGCGCAGACGCATCCTGTCAAAAGATTCCCGGTTCCAGCGCAGAGTCAGTTCATCAGCCGCGCCGCCCGCCACATACTCGTATGCCACGTGCGGCAATTTTTCCCGCGCGCATTCTTCAAAGTCCGACAGGCTAAACATTTCGGCGGTCATCTCTGTTGTCGTCTGCTGTGTCGCGTGCGGTTCATCTGCAGCGTTAGATCACATCCTAGTAATTATCATACATAAAATCATCAGTTTCGATTCTCGGTAAAGAAAATAAGAAATTACGAAAAGATGACCTGACCACTGGATTGTCTGTATTAAGATTTAGGTCTGATGTCTGGACACATTTATAAACCGGCCTCTAAATCGAGTTTACGTTCATGATCGAGCAACTGCCAAAGACTTGCATCGCGTGTGAGCACTTCGACGACCAGGCGTACCATGCTCAACTCAGAGCGTGCCGCACGGCGCGAGCGCA
Source organism: Pyrinomonadaceae bacterium (assembly GCA_013812565.1). Lineage (GTDB taxonomy): Bacteria > Acidobacteriota > Blastocatellia > Pyrinomonadales > Pyrinomonadaceae > JACCTF01. The sequence continues at coordinate 1,062 of JACCTF010000756.1, forward strand.
CGCGCCGCAGCCAACCACCGCGGCCGGTGTGCGAGACGAGTACGCTACCGAGTTTAGTCAGGACGGCGGCGGCTATGGCAACGAGTGTGAACATGCGTGTCCACGCCTTGAGGCAGGTGATGCGCGCCTCGGCAAAACCGAGCAGGCGTTTCGCATCACGAAAGCCTTCCTCGCAGGTGAAGCGGCGCGCGTACTCATTCGTCATCCCGTAAGCCGACAAGTTGCGGTTCGACAGCAAGTGCCAGATGCCCCATCTGCCCTGCTTGTCACGCGCACGTGCTTGGACAAGGTACAGGTGTCGCGGGTCGCCTTCGCAGTACCAGACGCGTCCCCAGGCACGGCGTCGCTGATTCGTCCTCCACGCCAGCGCATCGAGCCTGCGCCATGCTCCGTCGACTCGCACATGGTAGTTCGACTTCGTGCGGATCACGTAAGAGATGCCGAGTTCGTTGAGCAAATCAAGCAAATCGACATCGGCGAACCACCGATCCGCCGTCAGCACAAAGCGCCGTCTAGCGACGCCGGACAAGACCTCGGCAAAGAGCACACGTACAAACTCGCGCTCGTAGAGGCTCATCCGCTTTTTCAACTCCGTCTCCGCATAGGCCCGCCAGTAGAGCGGGACGGCACGCCGTCCGACACTCAAGGAGGCGACCAGCAGATGCTGCGAGTCTTCAATCGTCCAATCGAGGGCGAGCCGCACACAGCCTTCCGCGGGCAGTCGCAGCATAAGCGCACGGGCATGCGAGCGCGCCAACGTCTCGGTCTCAAGTCGCGCGTTATGCAACAGACGCGACAGACGTTTGCTGGCAGCCTCGAAGTTGTCAAAGAAGCGGGCGAGTCGGGCTTGGCAACAGCTTTGCACCATCACGACCGCCAGTACGAAATCCGTGATGGCTTTCTGTTGGTGCCCATGTGCGTCAGGCAAAACGAGGCTGATATACTCGGCCAAGCGAGTGGTCAGAGAGTGTTGTGTCATCGTAAACCGATGCTCTCACGAGTCAGCGACTCATGACCACTCGCCCTTTTATCAAATGTGTCCAGACTTCAGGATTTAGGTATATGAAGGCGGAGTACTGATTACTAGGCTTACGGTACTTAGTCGAGGTTATTGAGTGATCTTCGAGAAAGATAATGCCAGACAGTTTTTTCGATACACTGTGGATTGTAAGATTCGAGTTGAAGTCAGGCTTCAAAACTTTGTACTGCGTCTTATCGTGCTTGTGTTGGCAGAATACGCGCCTTGAAAAGGATCTGTAGAAAATCCTATTGCTGTTATTGAAGTTGTTGATGATACCGTTGAACCACGGGAAAATCACATACATCAACAGGAATGGCCTGTCTTCAACGTACTTCTCTGGATAGTTGAATGCTAACTTATAGTGTGTTTCCGCGTGACGGTATGGGTCATAAAACCGGATAGAAACATGTGGACCTGATTCCCAATGAAATCTGAACGTAATTTGCGGAACAGCCGTGCTCCTAATAATGCTTGGTCTGTCGGATGCCCTAAATTCACTAATCAGTTCATCCAGTAATTCTCTTCGATTATGTTTAATGAGTTCTGGGTCTAAATCTAAATCCCGATCCTCCGTTATGTGAAAGTCAGACCTGCCAAGTTCCTTTCTAAGGTCACTATAGATTCCTTCCAGTAGATGTTTCTCGAGTTTTACCAATTGAGTAGCGAAAAGCAGCCAGGATTTGAGAAGCTTGGAGGATGTCTAAGCCATCCAATACCGCTCTCCACCTGACTGCCTCGCCAGTTTACTTGGCAGCCAGTGTCGTCAACAACCTGATTCGCACGCTGCCTGCGGGCACTGCTTACTTCATTGGCATTGTGCTCATCACCATGTTCACCGGCCAACTGGTCCATCATCAGGGGAGTTTGGCACGCGCGGCGCTGCCATATGTTGTCCATCTGCGTTGGGGTTGGCACGGCGTCGAGCGCGCGATGGAGCGCGGCCACCTCTTGCTTGATACGCTCTTTGATAGGGCCTTCATCTGGTGCATGGAGCGCTTGCCGGTCGAGCCGGTGCGCTTGGGAAGCGAGCAGCGCACCGTCCATGCCGTAGACTCCTCGACTATTGCTCGCCTGAGAGCTAACCGGAAGAGGTGTGCGCTGTTGGGCACAGGTTACTGCCATCGGGCCAAGCGTGCCGTGCCGGCCAACATCGTTGCGGCACTCACCACCGTCGTGCTCGTTGGGGGCGTGCGGGTTGGTCTGGTGCGGCGCACCCGCTTTGGCGCGACCTGCGCGGAATCGGTCGCCAGAGTGTTTGCTGATCTGCCGCAAAGCAAAGACTCGCGGCTCTTTAGTGTCGATGCCGGGATCGCCACCGTCGAGCAGTTCGAGCAGGCGACTGAGCGGGATGCGCTCTGTGGACGGTTGCGCCGGAATGTCTCTTTGCGGCGTGCGCCCAAGCCGAAACGGCGTGGTCAGCGGGGTCGCCCGCCGGTGCATGGGCCTCGGCTGCATCCGGGCGCCAAGAGGCCGGAAGGACGCGCTGACCAAGACACGAAGATCATGATCGAGGGGCGCGAGGTGAGAGTCAGGAGATGGAATAACTTGCACTTCGCGCGCGCCCCCCGGACGGTAATCGATGTGGTGCGCGGTGATGACCCGGCCTTCAAGCGCCCGCTGCTGATCGGGACAACGGCGCGGGAGTTGACCACCGAAGAGATCAGAGCAGCGTATGGTCATCGGTGGCCGGTGGAGACCAACTTCTATGTCGCCCAAGGGACGTGCGCGATGGAGATGCCGCGGGCGTGGAGTGAGCGGGCCGTGGAGCGCCGCATCAGTTTGGCGCTCCTCTCCGGTTCGCTGCTGAAGGCGATCGCGGCGGCCTGTGAGCCGCTGCCGATGGGGCCGTGGGACAGAAAGGCCGTCGGGTCGGCGGGAAGATTGGCGAATCACTTGGAGTTGCATGCTCGTAATTTTGTGGCACTTGCGCTGAAAGGCCTCGCGCCCAGAAAGTACCGTAAAATAGAAGAAGCTAAAGAAACAGCCGATTCGCAGCTATCTGTCGCTGCTTAAATTGGTAAAACTCGAAAATTAGCAATAATACACTAAACCTGTTGCGTGATAAGCGCAGTTAAGTAAGGGCGCAATTGCCCGGTTGCAACATCTGCTTACAAGCGTAACCCTGTTCTTTGAAAGATTCGGTCGGAGGCTCGCAA
>JACCTF010000542.1 GCA_013812565.1 Pyrinomonadaceae bacterium
GCGGCGGTCATCATCGTGCCGGGCGGCGGGCATCGTGAATTGTGGGTAGATCATGAAGGCCATCATCTCGCCAAATGGCTGAGCGCCCGCGGCATCGCTGCCTTCGTGCTCAAGTATCGCCTCGCGCGCGAGCCTAATTCGACTTACAAAGTGGACGAACACGCGCTCATCGACACGCAACGCGCGATCCGCCTCGTGCGCAGCCGGGCCCGAGGATGGGGCATCGCCCCGTCGCGCATCGGGGTGCTGGGCTTTTCCGCGGGTGGAGAATTAGCAGCGCTGGCGAGCATACGCTTCGACAGCGGTCTCAGGGAGGCAGCCGACGTAGTTGAGCGTGAGAGTTCCCGGCCTGATTTCCAAGCGGTGATTTACCCTGGAAGCTCCCACAGGATTGAACCGAACAAGGATACGCCGCCGGTCTTTCTTGCCTGTGGATACAAAGACCGGTCTGACATCTCACGAGGTCTGGCCGAAGTCTACTTAAAGTTCAAGGAGGTCGGCGTCCCAGCTGAACTGCACATTTATGCCGGTGCCGGCCACGGGTTTGGCGTGCGCGAGAGGAATCGCCAAGCTGTGGCCACCTGGCCAGCGCGCTTTGAGGAATGGCTGGCTGACCTTAGCTTGTTGCAAAAGCCATAATGGGTAGTGGCTCAAGTCCGAATGGCAGTTCGACTCAAGTTGTAACGTGCAAGAAACAGGCGCACACAGCCGTCGTGCATCACTTAGGCACACACTGCGGCGAAGAAGTGGTTGGTCTGCGTCGATATGGTGTGCGTCGGTGGCTTGGTCAAAGACGCATTCTGTTTGAGCGACTTGTGATACTCCTCAACTTTCCACCGTCTGAGATAGAAGGTCGTTACTTGCTCGTACGTGAGTGTCAAGTCGCTTGAGACTAGTGCTCTGTAAAGTTAGTCATTGTAGAGAAAACCTTGCCTCTTGTATCCTGTAAGCATGGCAAGGAAAGCACACCCGATCAACTTAACGGACGACGACCTCCGCTCTTTAATAACTCTGCTCAAGCGGGGCACTTCGGCTGCCAGAGTCCAGACGCGCGCTCGCATTCTCACTTTGCTGCATCGCGGGCAAGCGCCAGACGAGATTGCCCGGCTAATAAGATTGAGGTGGTGGCGACAAGGCTTTCTGCCAAAAGACGCGATGAACTATAGCTTTCAAGAAAAAGAAAATCTGAAATAGTGCATCAGGCTGCCAGTGCTAGTTCTCCCGGCAGACTGCACAGCGCCAGGATCTCTTGCGGAGCATTCTCAAATCTGATCAGTGCCGCTCAACTCTACATGTCAGGGCGTCGAACGTCGCGAAGTAATGCAGGTGCGTCTCCTCTTGTTTGATCTTTTTCCACAGCTTCTCAATCGGATGGTAGTCCGGTGAATAGCTCGGACGCACAGACCTTGAATATTCTGTAGTTGTTAAGCGTGCGTAATCGGCAGATGCTCGCCGCAGTCTTAACTGCGGGCAGATCTACATCGCAAAAAGGAGGGAGCAATTGTGAAAACTAGAAGACTTAAAATTGTTTGCCTCATCGCTGTCATAGCTTTTGTGGCGCTCACTTCGCTGACTTCGAGGATCACGCTGCGCGTGGAAGCAGGTGGCGCAAAAAGCTTTAGAAAGCTGATTGATAAGCGTGAGCGCCTGATGGCCCAGGCGGCAAAAAAATACCTCCTGCCCGCGCCCAAAACAGACAACGTTTATTCGTTGCTGATCTCACTGCCCGCGCCTGCCGCGCTCGGCAATGGTGGCACACTGCTGGTCACCTTACGTAGCGGGCCGAAGATCATCGCGAGCAAATCGCTGCACGTCGGCGATCCCGATCTTTACACGCTGTTTCACTTAAATGGCGAGGCGGGCGAGATCGAAGTCATCTCTGCTGCTTCATTGCCGGTCGAACACACCATTACTATTCTTGAATGGCCGGAGAGCAAAACCAGCCAAGTAATCCCCGAAGCCGAGCCGAACGATTCGTGGCGCGAGTCGAACCGGTTTGAACTGAGCCAAACCGTCTGGGCCACCGCCGATGACAAGCCTTACATTCTGCCACTTAATGAAGCCACGCCCGCGCACGGCGCGGTGCCGTACGCGCAACAGCCGGAGTTGACTCTTGACCGTCTGCCCGATGGTGGCGTCGATTGGTTCACGTTCTCTTACGACGGCGCGCAGCCAAAGCTTGTGCATTTCGAGCTTGATCTGCTCGAACGCGATAACATCCCGGTAGACGTGGCGATCTTTACGGTCGAAAACGGCGAAACAAAAACCTACGAACGCGGCGCTGATCCGGTTACTCCGCCGCACGAAGTACAAGCGTTGCCCGGCAATAAATTTACGACGCGCGTGATTACCAAAGGAACTTACTACGTGCGCGTGGATGCGAACCACGTCTTCTATCAACTCCGCACGGCGATGTATGACTTGCCGCCCTACACCGATCCGCCCCGGGCTGTGCGCGCCGGGATGGATTATCTGGTCAGCGCGGGCGACAGTTGGCACGCCAACACGCCGCGCCACGGCGGCATCGTCAACCGCGTCTCCAGCAACCACCACGAAACGCAAACTTGCATCGCCTGCCACGCCACTCACTTCACCACGCGCGGCGAGTTGACGGCCAAGCAGAACGGCTACGCGGTCAACAAACGATCATCGCTGCAATTCCTGACCGAGCGACTGGCTAACAACCCGCGCCCGTTCTACGGCCATCCGGAAGCCTACTGGACGAACGTCATCAGTGCCTCGGCCAACGTAATGAGTAGGCTGGCCGCGCTCGTCAATCAATTCGATCAAGAGTTCACGGGCGAACACCGCCTGTCATTGCTCAAAGGCGTCGCCGGTTATCTGAAGATTTACTACCGCGGCCGCACTGAGCTACCCAGCGACGAAAGCAACGGCAACACTCCGCTGGTGAGCACCTACGAAGTCGCTTGGTATAGTTGGAAAGTGTTCGCTGAGCTGAGCAAGCTGACGGGCGAGAACGAATACAGCAAATACCGCGATCAGCTTCGCAAGCTGATCGAACAAGACAAGATCAAGAACAACATTGATCTGTGCTACCAGACGATTGCGCTGATTGAAATTGACCGCGCGGCTTATGTGGACAAGATCAAACGCAACGCCGAACGCCTCCTTGCGCTGCAACGGCCGGACGGCCAATGGTCAATGCTGTTTGAGCCGCACAGCCCGGCGGTCGAGTTCCAGACATATCACTGCCTCTACACACTCGCTCGCGCAGGCTACTCGCCCGAACATCCGCAGATCGCCAAGGCATTGAAGTTCGCGCTGGCGCGTCAGCAGGAGTTCGGCGCGTGGTTCGACCCCGTGCAGTCGTATGAAAACTTCCGCACGCCGTTCCGCGAAACGCAGTTTGCCGTGATGGCGCTGTCGGAGTTTTACAAGGATTCAAAGGGAAAAGGTTGGCAGGCCGGCCTTGAGCCGCTGCCCAGCAAGCTGGCTGAAGGCGATGCGCTGTTGCGGTTGCAGCAGATTGATAACGTGTGGGATCAGCCGTCATCACAACTGACCGATGATTTGATTACCAGTCTCCGAAGCGAAGAACCGATGATGCGGATGGCTGCCGCCGCCGCGCTTGGTCGCACGAAGGCGAAAGAGGCGATCAAGCCGTTGAGCCGTCTGCTTGGTGATCGCAGCAAGCTGGTGCAACTTGCTGCGGCGCAAGCGCTACGCCGCCTCGCGTCACAGTCCGTAGCCCCGCCCCCGGGCGGGATTACAAACCCGATTCTTACGGCGCTCAAACAGCCGGACGAACGCACCCGCTGGGGCGCGACGCGCATCTTCGCGCAGCATTTCGCTGATCTCGCTGGCCAAAACGAGATCGCTGACAAACTGCTCGCGCTGCTGGCTGACCCGGTCATCACCGTGCGCGTGCAAGCGGCGCAAGCGCTCGTTCGCTTGTTCTACTGGACGAAGGAGGAGGCCCTGCAAGATCGCATCGCCGATACCTTTATCGCCCGGATGTCAATCCAAGAGCATCCCTGGATGCGGCGCAACCTGCGCGAAGGCTTCTACAACTTGGCTGATGAGAACGTGCGTTACCTCTACAACAACTGGATCGGCCATCTGGCCGAGCAGGAGGACCGCGACCGCGCGACGCGCGCGCACCGCGAAGCCAGCCGGCGAATGGCCGAACGCATCGCCCGCGCGCTCGAAACCGGTAATGAACTGCAACGCGAAGGACTGCTACGCGGCCTAACCGAATTCCACCTACGTAGTGGCGGCTACGCCAACGCGGGCCGCTACACGCGCATCGGCAACGACATCGAAACAATCGTCTTCTACGCCGAAGGCGCGCCGGCGATGGAACGCGCACTCGCGCCGTTGGTGAACTCATCTGATGCCACACGCCGACAGCAAGCGATGCTCGCCTCCTACACGCTGCGCGACAACACGCTCATGAATCTGCCGCTTCAGGTAATGCAACGACTTAACGACACGGATCCGTCAGTGCGCGCCGTAGCCAACGAGTTCTACCGCTCGCTACCACTTAAGGTCGTGGAGCAGAACCGACGCGAGGCCATGAAAGTATTAAAAGACCTGCTCGCCAGCCGCTACCCTGAAGCGCAGATCGCGGCGTTTGATCGCATTAAGGCATTGGGTGAAGATCGCAAACAGTTTGACGCCGAAGTGAGAAGCTTCGTGCTGAACACGGAAAGCGGGGCTGATAAGAAGACTGCCGCCGCGGCGCTGCGTGCGCTGGCTGACTTCCCGCACCTCGCCAACGACGCTGCCATCCAGCAACGCATCGCCTCGGCGCTGCAATCCGCAGACGCGGAGCTATCCCGCGCGGCCACGCAACTGGTGCTGTTCGCGCCTGCCTTGCGCGGATTGCCTACTGTCTCCGCCGCACTCGACGACTTACTCAAGTCTCAATCAGCAGCCAAGCGCAAAATGATCCTCGACTTAATTAACACCGACAAGCCGGTGGAAAACGATTTGCGCCTAATCAGCCTCTTGGCCGAATCGCTCGAAGACCCGGATGAAAGCGTGCGCACCGCCGCGCTTAACGCCGTGCGCCGCGTTAAGACCTTGCAGGCCAATGCCGCCATCCGTGCCGGACTAGCCAAGCTGACCAAAGACCCGAACCAGCGCCTTCAGGGGCTCGCCATTGCGATCTACCAGGGCCAGGGCGGCGGCGTGACGTTAGATTTACGCGCGGAAGAAATACTTGATTACAACTTCTTCGTCCAGCGCGTGATGCCGCTGTTGGCGCGCAAAGGTGCCGACGGCAACGCCTGCGTTAATTGCCACGTCACGCACACCATCTTCAAACTCAACGAGCCAAACAAAGAGGGTCGCTTCACCGAAGCGCAACTGCGCGAAAACTATCGCTCGGCGCTGAAGGTGGTTGACCTGATCAATCCCGAGAACGGCCTGCTGCTGCGTAAGCCGACGGGCGATGCGTCGCAAGAAGGTTTGATCGGCGCAAAGACGACACCGCATGGTGGCGGGAGGCGTTGGCAGGGCGCAGGCGATCAGGCGTATCAGATTGTGTTGGAGTGGATCAATGGCGCGAAGGTGCCGGCAGCGAGGGGAGGGCAAAAATGAGGGATGTATAGCAAGAAGTGAGTTAAGGAGGGTGCGGGGGGCAGAATAATGTCTCGTCTTTTGACCGTCTGAGCTTTCGGAGGTGTTTGTATGCGCGGGACATATTATAAGATGGTACTGTCAACTTAATGTGGTGAGGAGATAAGTGCGACTCAATTAAGGACGAGATGAACCATGTGTCGTTAACTATACTCGTTGATTAGGCTGCTGATCTTCACACTGCCATCTGGATGCAGCTTATCTCTACCAAGGTCGCAAACCTCAACTTCATCTCTTCTCGGTAGTGCTCGGCTGTCAGCAGATGGCGTCGTACTCGGAAGTGTGAGTCGATATGGCTGAAGGCCGCCAGCAAGCGCTGCACCCGTCTTGCTGACTTGAACCTCCTCCTCATCACACGCTCTCGTACTCTGGTCGGCTGGTGGGAGTTCTCCACTCGGTTGTTCAACCCTTTGTGCTGGCGGTGCTCTACTCCGGGCATGACCTCAGCCTTGGCCGCATGCTAGATGCCCGGGTGATCAGTGATGATCATGCGCGGCACGTACTGCAAACCCTTCAGCAACCTTGCCGCATTTCTTGGCCTCATCTTCGGGGACAATGAATCATCGGCCTTTGTCGAACACGGCTGAGACGCGCCCGCTTGGTCGTGACACTTCAAGCAGTATGGTTCCCTAATCCTCATAAGCTCTTGCGCCTCCGCAGCGACTCTTATTACTTCTTACGGCTGAGCACCCGCCGCAACAGTGCCGCCGTCGCCTGTGCGTCGCTAGTGTTTGCGTCCATAAACTTATTAGCTTAAGTTGAAAATCAAAAACCTTTGCCGATCTACTCGGACAGAGGTTATACGAAGCGACTTGCATCTTATTACTGCTGCGACTAAAAAGAGCGGGCGCGCTATTCAACGAGAACTTTGCCGCGTACCTACCATCACTCCCAAATATTTGCGTTCAATCTTCGCTGCAATGACGCGGCTTCCGACGATAACGAGCCGGTTTTCAACGGTGCTACCCGAGCGCCGCGTGAGAGGGGATCGAACCCGCAGTGACTTTATCGGAAGCCGCAGTGTACCCTTATTAGTAGTCGTGCTCGGAGCTTAATCAGTCAGATTCTTTGCCCGTGACAATCCACATCGGCACCTCAGGATGGAGTTATGACCATTGGCAGGGCGTCCTCTACCCTCATGCGGTTCCAGTGGGCGACAGGCTCAGCTTTTATCTTCAGCATTTCACGACCGTGGAAGTGAACAGCTCCCACTATCATTGGCCACGTGATGCCACTTTCATCCGTTGGCGCAACCTCATTCCGGATGACTTTTTGATGACAGTCAAAGCTCCGCGCGGGCTGACCCACGCCGCCCGTCTCTTTGCACCGGAGAGATGGATAGCACGAATACAGCGCGGGCTCGCTTGTTTGGGAGCGAAGAAGGGCGTGCTGTTGGTGCAGCTACCGCCACAGTTCGCATATGATCACGCGCGCCTCGACTACTTTCTGCGAACTCTGCCGGCTGGTCTCAAAGTAGCCGTTGAATTGCGGCATTCAAGTTGGCACTGCCAAAGCGTCTTTGAGATGCTCGAGCAGCGTGGTGCGGCGTACTGCGTAATGAGTGGCGCACACCTCCCGTGTATGCTGCGCGCCACCACATCCTTCGTCTATGTGCGGCTGCATGGCCCTGATAGAGAACACCTCTACGGCGGGTCGTACTCTGAGTGTGACCTTCAGTGGTGGGCTGATCGCATCCGTGAGTGGGAATGGCTGAGGCGAGACGTCTTCGTCTATTTCAATAATGATGGAGGCGGCAATGCGGTAAGGAATGCCGCACGGTTGAAGCAGATACTGACTTTGTAAGAGTCTACTACTCGCTACGAGTGGCTACCACAGGATCGACCTTGGTTGCCGTGCACGCATGGATTTTAAAAATGGCTACAAAAACATCCTCTACCGGGCCAGGCGCGTACACCATAGCTTGCTGTGAAGTCTTGAAAAGCTGCGTCCGCTTTCATTTCGGATGCCGATTTCGCAGAATTACTCAAAGTTAGACACCAGCTATCTGGAGATGCAACGCTGCGCAAGGAAATTCTGATATGTGAAAAGCCGATTGACTCAGAGCTACATTTCACTTAGAAACACTCTGCTTTTCACTTAGCTCATAAGGAGGTGTCCTGATGATTTCTCACGCTACTCCCGACCGAATCATGCAGCTTGGCCTCGGCTTCTGGGGTTCAAAGACCTTGCTCAGCGCTATTGAACTTGGCCTCTTCACTGAACTTGCCAGAGGGCCTCTCGACGCCCACGCGCTTGGTGATCGTCTCGGCCTTCACCCGCGCAGCGTCGTTGACTTTCTTGACGCTCTCGTCGCTTTACGCATGTTAGAACGCGGCACCGATGGCCTCTACAGTAATACTCCAGAGACGGATATATTTCTGGATCGGGGGAAGCCCTCTTACATCGGCGGCATTCTGGAGATGGCTAACGCGCGGCTCTACGAATTCTGGGGATCCCTGACCGAAGCTCTTCGCACGGGCCAACCTCAGAATGAAGCTAAAGGCGGAGCCAATCCTTTCGGCGCAATGTATGCTGATCCTCATCGCTTAGAGAGCTTTTTGAAAGCCATGACGGGCATCAGCATGGGTGCTGCGATGGCTATCGCGCAAAAGTTTCCATGGGAACAGTACCAGACATTCATAGACATTGGAGGCGCGCAAGGTGGACTACCAGTCCAAGTGGCATCGGCGCATAAGCACCTTGCGGGCGGCTGTTTTGATTTACCAGCTGTTCGCCCGATCTTCGAGAGGTACGTTGATGAGCATGGTCTAAGCGACCGGCTACGCTTTTATGAAGGAGACTTCTTCCGGGACCCGTTACCTACGGCGGACGTGCTCGTCATGGGACATATCCTGCACGACTGGAATATGGAAGAGAAGCGGATGCTGCTCGCCAAAGTTTATGACGCGCTTCCTGCAGGTGGCGCGCTGATCGTTTACGAGGCGCTGATTGATGACGAACGCAGAGAGAATGCGTTCGGTTTGCTGATGAGCCTCAACATGTTAATCGAGACGCCGGGCGGGTTCGACTACACGGGCACAGATTGTCAGTCGTGGATGAAGGGAGCTGGGTTTCGAGAGACACGCGTGGAGCATCTGATTGGACCGGATTCAATGGTTATCGGAACCAAGTAGCAGTTAGCTAGAGCCTTGTGCAACCGGTTGTGTTTTTAGCCGAGCGACGGCAACAGTATCTGACAAGAGTCCAAGTGCTTCAAACGGCGTTCCAAGCAGCTTAAGTGAAGAGAAGGAAGAGTCAGGGAGAAGATGGTCCAACGATGCTCCTTGTAATTTGAACCCAGTTCTGACACTTCAACTTGACGTGCGTTACTGGTTTGTTCCTCTTTCGCTTTCGCGCACGAAGGCGATGTAATCCGTATAAGCCGGCACCCCACCCGCCTCGCGCATGACGAGCGCGACTTGCCCGCGATGATACGCCGAGTGAAGAAAGACATGCGTCAAGATGTCTCTCAAAGATGTGCGATACTCGATGCCCTTGCTGTTCTTGTATACGGCAACCGAATCCAGCTCATCTTTCGTTGAAGCCTCAATCAGTTCTTTGTACGCTTCGCTATTTTCCGCCACTAAGGTTTCGACTTCTGCAAGCGTGACTTCCTGCCAGAAGTCGAACCCGGTCGTATCTTTGTTCTCTTTCAAGCGCAGCAGCCATTCTCTTTCGGCAATGAGCGAATGCGCGAAGGCACGAAAGGCTTTCGGGTGATTTGAGGATGATTGTTTGAGCGCGTGCAGAGTGTGGCGATTCGCCCAGTCGTTATACGCGAGAAGCTGTTTCAGCGCGGTTATCGTATTCATCATCTTAGGCGCAGAGTGACTATGCTCAACTCGCCTCCTCCGACTTATTAAATGGAACAATAAGTAGTTATGAGCCGATCTTCATAGAAGCCTGCCTAACGGGTAAACGGCGGCTCTTTATTTCACCGCGCAAATTGATACTAAACGGACACACTCATTGAGCGTAGAGTCGCCGCCTGCACATACGCGGCGATGAGCGGATGTTTGCCGCCAGCGAGGGCTGTCAATTCCGGCTGAAACAGCGTGGCGATGAAGAACGGGTGATGGTTAAGTTCGACGACGCGCGCCTCGCCCGCCTCGTCAACTCCCGTGACGCGCAACCCGCCTTCATCAAGAAGCGTGCGGTACTGCGGGTTGAAGCCGAAGTTACAGTGGTACTCTTCCGTTGTCTCGCCAGCACCGTATATCTCACTCACGCGCGAACCCTGCCGGAGCGTTATCTTGCCCCTTGCTCCGACGAGCGAGCATGAGAGAGGCGCAACGAGTGGCATCGCCGCTTCCGGGTTCGATTCGGCGTGATCCGCCTCCGCAAGATTGAGCACGTTGCGCGCGTACTCAATCAGCGCGTGCTGAAAGCCGCCGCACGTGCCGAGGAATGGGACGCCGCGCTCACGCGCAAAGCGAATCGCGGAGAGAGCGCCGTCCATACTCACGTAGGGGCTGGCGGGAACGCACCACAGCGCGTCGAACTCAGTAACCCGTGACTCAACACCGTCAACAATCGTTTCGGTGGCGAGCCATTCCGCCTCAACATTGAGATCGTCGGGAGCGGCTAAGGCGAGTGCTTGCGGGATGGCTATGTGCGCCATGATCTGCGGCGAGTAATCTCCGATCAGCCCGACGCGGATCGAGGGTGTCGTTTTACCTTGCTTCATGCACTAGCCTCAATAGCCTGATCTTCAATGACAGTCGTTGGTTCAACTCGGACGAGGAAGTTCACCGAGTTGGCGATGAAGCACAGATGGTGCGCCTCCTGATGCAGTTCCTTCGCCAGTGCCGCGTCGCTGTCTTTCGTGATGGTGACCGCAGGCTTTAACGTCACTTCCGTGAAGTGTCCGCCGCCGCCGTCCGTCTCGACCATGACTGCGTCAGCCTTGTCAACATACTGCGTGACGACGACGTGAGCGTCAGCGCACATGTGCAAGTACGAGAGCATGTGACAGGCGGAGAGGGCGGCGACTAACAACTCTTCCGGGTTGTAGCGGGATTTGTCTCCGCGAAAAGCAGGGTCGGAAGACCCCGCAATGACGGACTTTCCGGCGGCGGAGATTTCATGCGCGCGTTCGTAAGCTCTGTAACTCGCAGTTCCCTGCCCTTTGTTGCCAGTCCAAGTGACATCAACCTTGTAGGTATGCGCTTTGTGCTTAGCTTCCATTTACTTACCCCTGCATGCTTCAGCAAAGTTCTACGAGGATTGTTCTTGCTAACTGCCGGTCCAAAGCGTGCGCCTTTTTGCCGATGCGAATTGTAAGCGGCCCCTCGAAAGGTGCGCTCTCGGCGACCTTGACCAGCGCCTGCGGAACAACTCCCAGTTTCGCGACGTAGCGTAACCG
>JACCTF010000827.1 GCA_013812565.1 Pyrinomonadaceae bacterium
CTTCTTGGCTTTGCATACGCGCAACGCTGAATTGTTGCAGCGGCACTTGGAAGGTGCTGGTTACTCCGTTTATGAAGCCAGGGCCTAACCAATCGATGAAGCTGACGGCAGGAAGCCTTGCGATTAACTTCTGAGATGGCTACAACGCTTTCTCTGCGGGCCACGCGCTCTCCCTCCCGCTGCAGCTTATCTCCGTCTCGTTAGGTTTCAACACATGCGACATCACACATTGCTGTGCCTCCTACTAATCGTGCTCTTCACGGCAGCCTGCTCCACCAGTCCCGTGCCAGTCGCCGAGCGACGCCAAGCCCCGCGGGAGCGTGTCTCGAATGCGGCGCTTCTCTCGCCGAGTGCGGAGCGAAGCGCGCGGTTCACGATCACGCGCGACAGCGGATACGTCGCTTCCGCAGCTAGCGTTCGCATTTTCATCGACGGCCAGATCGCTGCTCGTCTTGCGACCAGTGAAACCGTCGTGGTCTATGTCACTCCCGGACGACACGTCGTCGGCGCTCGGTTCTCCTGGGGAAACATGCCGCCAGCTGAACGCGAGTTTGTGGCAGACGCACAGAAGCCAGTCAGCATCAGGATCACGACCGACCAAGACGCGAATCTCGACCTGAAGCCTGAGAGTGGTTACCTCTATGAATAGGCCTAACCAATCGATGAAGCTGACGGCGGGAAGCTCTGCGTTTAACTTCTGAGATGGCTACAACACTCTTCCTGCGGCCCACGCGCTCTCCCTCCCGCCGCAGCTTATCTCCGTCTCGTTAGGCGTCTGTCTCTCTCCTTGCCGCATCATCATGGACATTCAGCTCCTCCTTATCCCCTATGATTCGGCGCGTCGCGGCTGGCGGACCGGCGCGGGACCCGAACATCTCCTGAAAGCTGGGCTCGCCACACATCTCCACCGTCGCGGCCATCGGGTCGCAGAGGTTCAGGTCATTGAGGATGACCCGGGCCAGCCTCTGGCCGAGATTCGCACCGCCTTTGAGCTTTGCCGTCGCTTGGCGACGGCCGTCAGTGCCGCCCGGGCAGCCGGCCGATTCCCATTAGTGCTCAGCGGCAACTGCAACTCCGCTGTCGGAATCCTGAGTGGCCTGAGCCCGGCCCGTCGGGCTACCTTCTGGTTCGACGCCCATGGCGACTGCAATACCCCCGATACCACCATCACCGGCTTCCTGGACGGCACCGGCTTGGCCACGATCCTAGGACTATGCTGGCACCAATTGGCCGCTTCGGTGCCTGGTTTTCAGGCCGTCGCGCCCGAGGCCACGTTTCTCCTCGGGGCGCGGGACCTCGACCCGCCAGAGGCGGCCCTCCTAGAGCGCTCCACGATCTCCTTTGTCCCGGTGGCCGATATTCCCGACGGGCTGCGCGGCGTCCTCGCCAAGGCTCCCTTGGACGACGCGCTCGCGTACATCCATCTCGATTTGGATGTCCTAGATCCAAGGGCGGTCGGTCAGGCAAACTGGTTTCCGGTAGCCGGGGGCCTATCGGTGGAGCAATTGGTGCGTGCCATTACCGCCATTCGCGACCGCCTTCCGCTTGGGGCGGCCGCGCTCACGTCCTACGGACCGGAGTATGATGCTGATCAGGAAGTGTGCCGCGCGGCCTTCGCGGCGGTCGACGCCATTGTGGCGAGTGGCGCCTAACCAGGCGATGCAGCCAACCGCTGGCCGCTCCGATCGATCATCACATCTAACGAGAACAAGATCAGCCACCGCTCGCGGGAGCGAGTGTCGCTTGCAATGGACGTGTTTTCATAAAGTAAAGCGAGACATGCGCTCGCTAGCATCGGACGAATCAGTGTAGAACATCCAACATGAAACGAACGCTTGAGCTGAGCTTCTGAGCATTGCAGTCACGTCGGCACGGCGTAAGTGGCTGCGGTTGAGCATGCATCCTGAGTAGCTCAGGGTAGAGCGAATCGGGCATTTACGAAATTCTTCTTACAGGTGGAGGTGCATTCTAGGGGTAAATACTATTTCGGCATTTGGAGAAATAAGGCTGGACACGCGGCACGGCGAAAAGCATTCTCAGCTGCTCAATAAAATGTCTTCCGGCCCAGTCGCCGTGCGCTGGTGGCGAAATTCGGAGGAAAAGCTGATTCATGTCTATGAAGAAGTTCTTCTTGCTTCTGATCCTCATCCTTTTTTTCGGCAGTAACGTCGCACAGGCCCAAGACCCAACCAACACCCGAACCGACGGCCTCGCCAACACCCGAACCAACGGCCACTCCGACGCCGACTCCGCCGGATACACCGCAGTCTGGGCCGACATTCACCGTGAACACATTAGACGATCACAATGATGGAGTTGCTGGACAGGTTGATTGCACACTCCGCGAAGCACTCGCTGCCACTAAGGGCGCCGCGCCGCTTTCCAGCTACCGCGCTACTCTCGGACAAGCCGAGCCGTGCAAGCACAGAAAGTTTTATCAAGGCCACAATATATGAACAAGCTCAACGCAATCTTACTCTCGATACTATTCCTAGCACTGTCTAGTACACAGGCAATTCCCTCCTCCACGTTCAATCCAAACCCGGGCCGCTATCTCTTCTCGTTTGCCGAGTCCGGTATATTGCAAGTCTATGACATAGACAATCGTCACGCGGTTGTCGGGAGCGTGAGGATCATGAATATCGGCGGGGATACCAGAGGCATAGCTGTGTCCAAAATCAATGGCCGCGCTTATTGCTTCTACAATTCCCAACCGCCACCAGGCCTGTCTGCCGGACATATAGCGGCGGTCGATATCTCCAACCCAACAACTCCGCGCAAGCTATGGGATGTCGTCGTCAATCCTGCTGGGGTAGATCGAGGGGATGTTTCGCATGACGGCTCGAAGCTCTTTGTCCCAACCTTTGAGTACAACAGGACACAAGCTTACAACCTCGTCCTCCGGGCTTCAGACGGGGCCAGGATAGGAACGATCCCCGTGCCGATACAGTCACATAATACGTTTGTTTCGTTGGATGGGTCGCTGGTGTGGATGGAAAACAAGAAGGATGGAGTCATCAACATCGACTCCGATCCTTACGATCTGAGCAGGATCGATGGGCGACTCAGGGCAGCGAGCACCGCCACGAACAAGGTAGTTTATACCGCCCCGCGCTTCCTAGATCAGGGGCCATACAAGGGGAGCAAGGAGAGCGGCACGCCTCAGCCCTTTGTGTCCACGAGCGACAACCAACGCATCTACTCCTGCGTTAAGGGCACCTACGGTTTCCAGTGGTTCTATAAGTCATCCAACACTGTTTACGCTCACAACTTCACCGATCAACCCTACAAGGGGGACAGGAATTACGTTACCCTGCATGGCCTCGCGCTTAAACCCGACGAAACAGAGGTATGGGTGGCGGATGGGTCCGACAATGTAGTGCATGTGGTCGACGTAACGAATCCGCAGAGACCGGTCGATAAGATTCGCCCAGGGGGCGGCGCGCGCGTGGTTCTTAATGCACGCAGGTCGCACTGGATCACATTTAGCCTAAACGGCCAGTATGCCTATATCGCAGGGCCAAAGCGAGGTGGCCAAAACGCGGGAGTGTTCAACACTGAGACCTACAGTCAGGTCGATTCGATTGCCCCCACCGAAGTGATGGTCGAAGTGGACTACGGTATCAACGGAATTACAGCCGTGGGCAACCAGTTTGGATTAGGGCGGAAGTAAAACCGCCGCGCGAATTGCTCCAACTATTGAGCAATTCATTCATACGCGTGAACCAACCATTATCCTCCTATCTGTGGCGTGTGCACTGGGCCCTGCGCATCGGCCAGTTCCCCGAAGAATTTCACGAGAGCATCCGGCTCGAACTTGAGGTTGTTCTTCGCGCGCTGTTCCTGCCATGCGCACGCAAGCGCGGCGAGCGCGTCAAGCGCGCCATCGTCTGCCGCGTATTGTCGCCCGTTAGGAACTTTCTTGAAGGCAGCTTTGGCGTGTTCGCGCCAGCGGGTTAGTCGGTCGCGGCGATTACAAGCGAGACGCATCGCGCGCGCGCGCTTTGGCCCTTTATCCACCACTTTATCCACCCGAACCTCTATTTAGGGCTTCGTGAGATAGCGTGAGATAACGGCGATTGCGCCTGCTACCCTGTAGTTGAGCAGGTGTGAGCGCGTGCGACAACATGAGCAAACCGGCTCCAGACTCAATGCCATTGAGGCGCTCTACCAACTGAGCTAAGACCCCGCGGGAGATTGGCGATTTTCGAGCGTCGAACGCCGATTTGCAAGCGGCGCTAATGCCCAACGACTGAAATGCCGGCGTTCTCGGCAGCCTCGACGAGTGCCTCTTTTTCAAGCAGCAACGTCCGACCGGCCTCGACCGCGATGACGCGGATCTTCGCGGCTGCGGCAACGCGGATCGTCTCGATCCCGATCACCGGG
>JACCTF010000543.1 GCA_013812565.1 Pyrinomonadaceae bacterium
GACAAGGGCCGGCCTTAGCGCTCTGTGGAGGCAAGCGGTGCTCGTACCTCTTTCGACAGTCGGCGAATTCCTCTGTCCTGCGTCGCCGAGATTTGATGCCCAGCCTTTGTTTGATGAACCATCAATGACCATGTCGGATGCAATATAGAGAAGTTCGGTCACTCGTACTACATCAGATTTATAGATTCCTGATACTATTCTCCTAAGTTTGTGGTCACTCTCCCTCTACGCCGGCGAAAATGGTATAGTCGCCTGAAAGGCTGAGGATTTATGAAACCGGTGTTCGGACAGGTTGAGCGGACTGACCAAAGGTTCTTCCGTTTGAAGATCAAGCAGTCTCTGCGGGCGGATTTTTTGTGGCACTACCATGATGTCTATGAACTTAACCTGGTGGTGAGCAGTCATGGTACGCGCTTTGTCGGTGATCATATTGCCCAGTACCAAGATGGGGATCTCGTCCTGATGGGCCCCCGCCTCCCGCATACCTGGTATTCCGACCCGCTGCTACCTGGTAGCAGCGGAGTACATCACTCCATCAGCATTCAATTCACTGATAGTTTTTTAGGCGCGCATCTTTTCAAACAAAATGAGTGGAGTCACATAGGCCGTTTACTGGCAAGGGCTGCACGAGGTATGCGCTTTACCGATTCGCCGGATCGAAGTGTTCCTGCAGCAATCCTTGAACTAAATGAATGCGCGGGTCCACAACAGCTAATTAAGTTTCTGACAATTCTAGATAACTTGGGGCGGTCCACCAACTACGAATTGTTGTCGAGCAAGCAGTTCAATCCTATTTTGGATGAACAGGTGAAGACGCGGATTGATAAAGTTTGCCGCTACCTGTCAGAGAACTATACCCGCCCGCTCGCCTTGCCCGAGATCGCCTCGATAGCCAACTTGAGCGTCTCGGCGTTCTGTCGGTTCTTTAAGATGACGATGGGTAAGACCCTCGTCGGTTATGTGAATGAGTTACGCGTCGGGTTAGCTTGTCAACTGTTGGTTGAAACTGAGGCGAGCATCTCGGAAATCGCTTTCGAGTCAGGATTTAATAACTTATCCAACTTCAATCGACGCTTCCTTGAGATAAAGCAGGTTAGTCCCAGCCTTTATCGTCGGCAATTTTTCGTCTCTTAGGTCGTTCGTCTCGAAGGGCCAAGCATGATTCTTATTTTGCCGCCAAACTTGAGGTGACGTTGAGACTTCTTTTGAGTTCTTCAAGAAATACAGACAATTCATCATCAAAGCGCCTCGCCTCATCTGCGGTTAATGCGGGAGTGCCGCGCCTGACGCACGGACTGCTGATCAGGCGCTGGTTGTACAGCGCCTGCTTGATGACAGCGACGCCTTTGTAAGCACGCGCTGCTCCTTCACCAATGAAACACATTTCATCAAATCGTGTTAACACTTTCTGGTAGCGGCCGAGTAACACCGCGTTGCGATCAACCACAGCTTGCCACGCCGCCCTCCACTCGCGCGGTAGCAGATTGGCAGGCCCGGCGACGACGCCGGCGAGGGCCAAGTGATCGGCGCTGACGCCCGCTTCGCGCTGAATATCCTCATACTCGAAGATTAACGAAGCGTTGCCGACGTAAACATCGAACGAATGGGGCGCAGAGTTCGCCAGCGAAATGCGCAGGTGGCTTTGCAGCACATCCCGTGTGGTAGAAGCTTTAAGGCAGACGACGAACCGCAGTTCGTTCAGCTCTTCAACAATCGCAGTTGGGATATTGTGGAGCATTGCGGAGTCGGGGGCGATGTCAGGATTATCGTAAAGGGCAACGGTCAAAGATCCATCAGCGCCGATGCGCTCGGCGACTTCGCGCTGAAAAAACCGGACGATTTCGTCGGGCAGTAAATCCTCAATCGCCATCGGCGCAATGACTGCCATGTCAGCTTGGAGATGAGCTGCGAGCGCGAGATTCTCCAGCGTTTCCGCCTTGGTCGGAGCCGTCACACCCGCCCACGCTTCAACCGGCGGGGCACTGTCCGTGGGGAGTTGAGCGTTGACGGTGCGAATCTCCTCGCATCCGATCTCGATCAGGCGTTGCCGTTGACCATTGGTAAGGTAGGCAAATTCACCGGTCGTCCCGGACAGAAATAAGCTGTTCGCACCGGCCCCGCTCTGAATGACATACCGGATGAGCCGCCGCTGGTCCGCTTCAATGATTTCTCCCGCATCATCAAGGACAGTGACAACGGGTACATTGAGGCCTGATCCTGTTTTAGCGATGTTCATACAAATTCAAAAGACGTTCGGGCGTGAACGGCAGAAGATCGTCGTTTGATAACTTTTTCTGCCGTCTTCACAGGCTGGACGGTCTCGGCCGTCAGGGCCCTTGCGGTAAAAGGCCCCGCTTAAAACCAAAATTTCGCTCCGAATTGAATCGTGCGCGGCGCGCGGGCGCTGGTGATGCGCCCGAAATTCGGCGTGCCGAAAGCGCCGTTAGGAGCGTTGAAGTTGACGCGGTTGAAGGAATTGAAGAATTCACCGC
>JACCTF010000841.1 GCA_013812565.1 Pyrinomonadaceae bacterium
TGGGCCTCATCTGGTCTTGTTTGGTCACGGCTATATCTTTACAGGCTTAAGTTGACAGTACCCTCATTGCTTCTCGTTCAACTTCGCCTTGAGTTTGGCCGATTCGTAGGCTTCGAGCGCCGCCAGGGTCGCACTGCTGAGGCGCGCGAGCCCTGCCGGATTGGTGGCGCGCATGACAAGCAGACGCTCGTAGAACTCATTCGGCTGGAACGTGACGTTCGAAGTCTCAGCATTCACTTCTTACTGCCTTTCTTCTTACTCGTTGGCTTGGTGGCCTTGTCAGCACCAGCGTTAACGATCAGTCCTAAATCTTGCAGATGCTTCTTCAGTTTCTCGTTGGGCTTATCTTCCACCATAAGGGGCGATAGCTTCGGCTCGTGCTGGTTGTTCTTATCTTTCATTTCTTCTCCTTCTTCTTACAATCTTCAAGATCATGCCCAACCGGTGTCTCCGCAGGTCGCACACGGAGTATTTTGGAATTGAGGTACTTTCCCACTACCGTAGCAATATCCACAGCTCGTTGCCGGCTGCTCTACAGACACGCTTCCTTTGGCATCACATACTGGAAAGCCGGTCTTGCCTACACGCCCGGGGCCCTTGCACCATCTGCACATTGCTGGTGCATAGTTAGCCGATGGCTTTGCTGTGTTCACTTCTTACTGCCTTTCTTCAGAAAACATCATCACCTAAACCGAGGTCTGCTGCTGGTGTGACGTTCGTGAGCCGATGAACAAGAACCGGATACGAGGCGTTCTACGATGGGACGAGTGAGCAGTCGATCACGAAGTCCGCTATCCATCTCTCTTTCGCAGAGCGTAAATCCGGCGGCGGTGCGCTGAAGGCAGTGGAACTTACCTCGGGAGTTCTGTACTGCGCCTCATGCCTGTACTGGTGAGACTGAGGAGATCGTAAGATTTCCGTGGCTAGCGCTCCTCATGTGGCTGATTCTGTTCCTCGTCGGGATGTTGACACTGCGGAGGAAGACCAACTTATTAGTTCCCGTTGAGAAACTCTCGTGTGTCAGGGTATGGAACGTTACCGTACTCTTCGGGTGCGCTACCGGCCAACTGCCAAGCTCAAGGTTTCTTCTCTGCGGGTGCAGTTTGTGTCGGCTGTTGGGGTGCGATGCTTGTCGCCTGTGAAGCAACCGGCTGCCAACGCCCATCACGCCTCACATACACGATCGTCATTTGTACTAAGTCACTGAAAGGCTGTTCTTTGTTTAGACCTCTGAATTTGACACGGCCATTGAACAGCGCCACATCCCCGTAGGTGCGCACCATTGACTCCTCGATATCTACAGCCTCAAGTGTGCCTGTGCTGGGGCTGGCAGGAGTCCGCAGCGCCATCATAATCTGCGCCTTCGTAGCAACTATTCCATTCATACCCGTCGCTATGTAGTCATCAGCCAAAATGCGCTCTTGAGCGGCTGCGTCACGTCGGATGATGGCGTCAGCCCATTGGCGGTTGAGTTCCATTATTTCCCGTTCGGCACTGCTGCTTTGAGCTGCTCTCGCACCAGGCGGGAGATTCTGCCCATCTTTCTTATCCGTCGTTTGGCCTGAAGTCCGCAATGGTGATGCAATCAGCAATACAGCGATAATGAGAACTCTGTAGATAAGGCAACTCCTTTAAGAAAATCGTGCGAAAGGTTCTTGAAAGGCTGGGCAGGAGAGTATGCAAGTTAGCAGGCTCAGAAGACCAGCCTGAAAGCTCTAGATGACGAGACGATATGTAACATCGGATGGTAAGTCAATAACGATTCAGTTCGCCAGTTGCAGACCGTGGATATTTCAGACCCCACCCCGCATCAAGGACAGCGATTAAGCCGCGCAAGGGATATTCGTTTCCAGAATTCGCACAAATAACTCGGTCAAGCCTTCTGGTACGCACCTTGCCCTTGCCCAGCGCGTAGTGATTTAAGGATATAAATCATACATTTACGAAAGCGCGATGAAGCTGATCATCGAAACTTTCACGTAGTTAGTAAGCATTTTACGCTGTAGCTGCGAGTGTACGCTAATTAAAGTGTGGTTTATAACTAACTCTTTTGGCGGATAGAATACCTTTTTAAACTTGCAGAGTTGTAAGGTAAAGATAATGAGCATCACAAATCAAAAACGCCTTGTGTCGGCGCCCCTACACAGAGGCGGCGGGCCATTTGTTTTGACGATGATCGCAATGATCGCCGTGAGTTGTGGAGGGGGGGCGGGCACGGAGACGCGCACGACAACGACGACGCAGCCTCCGGTAGTCACACAGCCGCCGACAACTGCGCCGCAGACGAACCGGGGCGTGACACAGCAAGAAGCGTTTCTAGCGCGCATCAAGAATGCAGCGAGCGGTAACAACGTGATTCGTGACGCGCGCATGAATGGCGACAACGAATTAGGAGTTGTTCTTTCCGAGAACGTGAAACTGCGCCAAGTGCGACCCCTCATGCAAACGTTGCTTAAAGAGATGCGCGATGAGTTCCCGAACCGCGTGCTGACCGTGCGTGCTTACGCCCCGAACGGGCAAGAGCTGGCGGTGATGAGGCATGACCCTTCCGCGCCACGGGGTAGAGACACTACTTTCACACCCGCGCCGGGCTTCAACTGAAATTTCGACGGCTTTCAAACTTACAAAGGAGAATAAGCAAATGAGTTCTAACACAGGTACGCAAACTTTCGGCTTGGATGAAGATGCCGATGTTTCGGATTTTATGAATCGCTTTTCCGATCCTGATACCTACGTCGCGCCGGACGAGGTCAATCAACGCTTCGACCGTTTTGCGAACGCTGGACACCCGGAGTTTCAGCGTGCGGCAGGCTCATACATTTCGCAGATGGATTCAAGTCAGTTCGCCCAAGCCGCGCAGAACATGGAACCGCAGCAGCGTGCGGGATTCGCCGGTGGACTCTTAGGATCGTTGCAGAAAATGTTGGGCTTAGATGCAAGCTCACTCGGCGAGAGAATTGGGCTTTCTTCGACCGACCCGCAACGGATGGGCGCACAGGACATCGGACGTCTAGCAGGCTACGCACAGCAGAACGCGCCCGGCGCATTACAGCAGACCGCCCGCGAGCAACCCTTTCTGTTGAAAGCTTTAGGCAATCCGCTGGTGCAAGGCGCAATTGCGGTGATGGCGGCGCGATACCTAGCGAATCGCTCACGTCAAGCTTAAGGGGGTGTTGTCAGGTTAATCGTCTCCCTTCCGAATTCATCAGCCATTAGGTGTGGCTGTACTTCCGCTTCAACTTAAGCTATCGCGATGTCGAAGAGATGATGCGGATGCGCGGCGTCACCCTCACGTATGAAACTGTCAGATACTGGTGCCTCAAGTTCTGCCAGACCTTCGCCAATGGCCTGTTTGTGGACGGTCACGTAGAGGTACGCCACGAAGGTGAGACGATATCGTGCCGGTGCTGGAGGAAGTGCTCGTCGTCGAGAAGCGGCTCGTCCTCAAAGAAGAGTGGCACATCACGAGGCGGCGGGTCGAGGCACGCAGTCCGCCGCGAGTAATTCTTCGCTGCGAAGAGGTCTCCGTCGATAGGTTCGGCGGACACGAACAACGCGAGATTGACGGCAAGGAGCTGTAGGCGATTTGCCCGAACAACGCCCTGTGCCTGTGTGGACTGAGCATCAAGAAAGAAAGAAGGGGAGAGAAAATGAATAACACAGTAATCAACGTCTTTGAGAGGAGCGAGGCGGAGAAGGTCGTTGCAGAGTTGGAAAAAGACGGCTTTGCACGTAAGGACATCAGCGTCGTGACGAAAGGCACTGATCCAAAAAACCTGATCGGCAAACTGATGAATGAGAGCGTGCCGGAGGAAGAGGCGAAGCAGTATGTTGAAGGAGTGAGTGCAGGTAAAACGCTCGTTTACGTCAAGGCTGATGATAATAAAGCCAAGCGTGCCGTGGCTGTTATGGAACGATATAGCGCCGCTCAATCAGCTACGGCAGGGAAAAGCGAGCGCGGACGCACCGGCACAGAAGGTGAAGTCGCGTTGCCGGTCATAGAAGAGCAGCTGCATGTCGGCAAGCGTGAGGTCGAGCGCGGCGGCGTGCGCGTGCATAGCCGTGTCACGGAGC
>JACCTF010000547.1 GCA_013812565.1 Pyrinomonadaceae bacterium
CGCCCTCAACAGTGCACATACCGAGATCACAAACTGCTACATCGCCGACTTCAAGTCCAAGGGCTTCGACTCGCAAGCGGTGTGGGGATGGAACGGGCCGGGACCGTTTCGGATCATCAACAACTACCTGGAGGGAGCGGGCGAGAACGCAGGCTTTGGCGGTTCGGTGCCTGCCATCACGGGGCTGGTGCCATCGGATATCGAGTTTCGGGGCAACCACGTGGCGAAGCCGGTGAGCTGGCGCGGCAAGTGGCTGGTCAAGAACTTGTTCGAGTTAAAAACAGGGCGTCGGATCAAGTTTGACGGCAACCTATTTGAGAACAACTGGGCGGATGCGCAAGTGGGCTACGCTATTGTGTTGACGGTGCGCACCGAAGCCTGCCAAGCGCTGTGGAACACGATTGAAGATGTGGAGTTTACGAACAACATCGTGCGGCACACGGGATCGGCCTTCAACATCACCGGACGCGATGATTACCCCGGGTGTGTCAGCCAACAAGTACGCAATGTGCTTATTAGAAACAATTTCTTTGAAGATATATCGGGCTTAAGGTGGGGCGCTGGCGGAAACTTTCTATTGGCTACCGAGGTAAATGATTTACGGCTTGATCATAATACCGTACTGCATGAAGGTTCTGCCGTCCTATCGCACGGTGATCCTACTACCGGGTTTGTCTTTACTAACAATTTGTTAAAACATAATACGTATGGAGTGTTCGGTGACGGTCAATCGTCAGGCAACGCAACGCTCAACACGTACTTCCCCGGTAATATATTTCGGCGCAACTTCATTGCGGGCGCAAACCCGTCGAGGTATCCGGCAGACAACTTCTACGAACCCAGCTTTGAGAATGCTGTCTTTGTAGATGCTTCAAATGGCAACTATCGTCTCGCCGAGGGTAGTCCATACAAATATGCGGCGACAGATGGCAAACAAGTCGGATGCGATTTTGATGAGATCGTGACGGCGATGACCGGTGCTGCTCCGCCCGCTCCGCCCGCTCCGCCCGCTCCGCCCGCTTCGCCCCCAGTCCCTGCGGACAACGCAGGCGTTAGCAGCGGTAGCGGCACAGGGTTGCGAGGTGAATACTACGATAACTCGAACCTCACCAACCTGCGAGTGACCCGCACTGACGCAACAGTGAACTTCAATTGGGGAAACACTTCGCCTGATCCGTTGATTGCGCCTGACACCTTCTCGGCACGCTGGACGGGTCAAGTGGAAGCGCGCTACTCCGAAGCCTACACCATCTACACGACGAGCGACGATGGCATCAAGCTATGGATCAATGATCAACTGCTGATCGACAATTGGACTGATCATCCGCCGACCGAAAATAGTGGGGTGATCAATTTTGCTGCCGGGCAGCGCTATAACATCAAAATAGAGTTTTTCGAGCAGGGTGGCGGGGCTATGGTACAACTCGCTTGGTCGAGTGCCAGTCAAGCCAAGCAGATTATCCCGCAGTCTCAACTCTACTCATCCGCGCCTTCAAGTCCGCCGTCAAACTCGCCGTCAAGTTCACTACCTGCTCCGTGGCAAGGTGGCGACCTCGGTGGCGTTGGCGCGGCGGGCGCGGCGAGTTACGCAAGCGGCAGCTTCTTGATCAAAGGCTCTGGAGCAGACATTTGGTACACAACTGATGCTTTCCACTATGTGTATCAAAAGCTCAGCGGAGACGGAGAGATCGTGGCACGTGTGGTCAGCGTGCAGCAGACAGACTCGTGGGCGAAAGCCGGTGTGATGATTAGGGAGAGCCTCACGGCTGATTCGCGCCACGCGATGATGGTGGTGACGCCCACCAGCGGCACAGCCTTTCAGCGCCGCGGCACCACTGGAGCAAACAGCGCTCATACTGGAAGCAGCGGAGCAGCGCCGCAATGGGTGAAGCTGGCACGCAGCGGTGATACCTTCAGCGGATACAAGTCGGCAGATGGCGTGACGTGGGTGCTGATCGGGACAACGACGATCCCGATGTCAAGAGATGCCTATGTCGGATTGGCGGTGACGAGCCACAACAACGCTGCGCTGTGTGCTGCTCTGTTTGATAACATCACAATTAACGCTCGATGAGCCGCGCGGTCTACAGGCGCAGCGAAGCGGACAGTATAACGATCAGCAATGAATGGATTGATCGGCTGCTGAAAGACCACAGAAGCTAAATCGAACCACGCAACATTGGGACACTTATAGGGGCAAGTCACTTGTGGCTTGCCCCTACTTTCGTCAAGCAAACAGGGGTAACAGACTTGCCCGCCGCCCCGACAACTATCCTACCTCTCTATGCCAATCCCTTATGGTCTGATTTAAGGGAGCGTCCGCAGAAAAAGCTGTTTACTAACCCAGGTCACCAATTTCTTCTAACGTTGCATGTACAACTCTGCTTTCGTCGCCCTCAGTTAAAATCTGAAACTACCGGTTGACTGTCGGTGACGGGACACTTAAGACGTTAGGTGTCAACTGCTTAGGCTTGCTGGTCGAGATGTATCGCCCCACTGTGCAGCGTCATGCTGTTACCTTACGTTGACACAGAGTAGCCCGTAGCCCCGCGTTATATGCTGTCCTGACTGTTCCAAACAGCTCCGACGAACTTAAGGCACAGGCTTTGTATATTCGAAGTGATCGCGCAAGAACGGCGACCGCACCGCCAGGGTCACGCGGGTGGTGCAAGGAAACTTCAGATGAAAATCTACAATCAGAGCTGCTAAGGTTTTGACGCCAGTAATTACTCAAGAGTGACGAGTGCCACGTGACAAGAAAAGCAAAAACAGAGCGACTTCTCTTAGTTCGACTCCTGCATGAGTCTCACACTTGCTTGTGCAAAGAAGTAGTTCCTTTCTGCTTCGCTTCTACTCCTTCCTTGTCACTTGTTACCTAGCACTTCTGAAGTAATCAGCAGTCTTTCGCCGATCTTGCACAGCACCTTCCTCAACGCTCTCGTTCGTTTCACAACGAGCGTGCACAGAAGATTATATGTTTGCTCTCGGCATGCGGTCACCCCGGCCCATGTCGTCCCTAACCGGCTGCAAACTCTGCGCATACCCAAAAAGAGCACTCCATCCACCGATTAAAGGCAAACCTGCTGCGAAGCAGGGACGCAAAGCCAGGAGTCTCATGTCTTTGGACGTGAGATCGTCCGGTTACCGAAGTGAGGTTTCAAATGTCAGTTACATGCAGCCTTAAGTGGCATGCTTTTTATTCCCATCTCCGATTCATTCTTTTCTCCATAACAATTTCCCTCATACTCACCGGGACGGTAGAGATGGCCCAAGCTGCCACTCTGACAGTCCCGGTAGATGGCAATCTCCAAGCGGCGCTAGAGGCAGCGCAACCCGGTGACACGATTGTCCTGGAAGCCGGTGCTACCTTTGTCGGCCCCATCACCTTGCCTGCCAAGACCGGTGATGCCTTCATCACCATCGAGTCATCACGCTTGGCTGAACTGCCCGGCGACGGCCAGCGTGTCGCGCCTGAGCACGCCGCGTTGATGCCGAAGATCGTCTCGCCCGGCGGCAACCAGGCGGCCTTGCGCACTGCCGCCTATGCCCATCACTACCGTCTGCGCGGCATCGAACTGATGCCGAAGGATGCCACCGTCTACGTGCGTGAACTCGTCCAACTCGGCTCGGGCGATGTCGATCAGAACACCTTAGCGAGAGTGCCGCACCACCTGGTGCTGGATCGCTGCTACATCCATGCGTGGCCGGAGCAGGAACTCATCCGCGGTGTCGCCTTGAACAGCGCCCACACCGAGATCATCGGCTGCTACATCGCCGACTTCAAGTCCAAGGGCTTCGACTCGCAAGC
>JACCTF010000548.1 GCA_013812565.1 Pyrinomonadaceae bacterium
CGAGGCGCTTCGGATTAACCAACTGAAGACGCATGGGCGGCGTGCCAAGAGTCTGTTTCGGCATGGTTTGGATTACTTGCGGCGCATATTATGCAACTTGACGAGCTTCGCTCAACAGGCTGCATTCAGAAGAGTTATCCAACTTTTGTCCTGTACATAGAACGGGTCATTAGAAATCTTGTGGAGAATGCCGTCCGACACACTGAGCGCGGCGGCGAAATCCAGATCGTTGCTGCCCGTCGTGATCATGCGGTTGCCATCTCTGTCGTGGACTCGGGGCGCGGCATCCCGCCCGAGCACCTGCCGCATATCTTCGATAAATTTGTGAAAGTGCCTGATGCATCGTCCGGCGGTCCGGGTTTGGGGCTGGCAATTTCAAAATCAATCATCGAAGCCCACGGCGGACAGATTAGCGTTCAATCCGAAGTGGGTCGCGGCACTACATTCACGTTCATCTTGCCGGTTGCCGCTCCCGTACCGAAGGCGTTGCAAAGCGTCAGCACAAAGGAAGAAGCTTGAGAAATGCATTCTATAATCGTCGAGCGAAGTGTCGCTTCTGAACTCCAAACGATGTTTGCGCTGATGGAGTAGCAGATTGTGAGATGGCATTGAAGAGCAGCGGGTATGTCGCCAAAGACTGTGCGCGATACTGAGGACGGAAGCCGAAGAGATACACGCGCCCCTGACCTAGTCCAACTTCCACAAGCGCGGCTTTGCCACGCAGACGCTCACCGCCGAACAGCCAACCGGAGAGCAGTGGATCAGCGTTCGCCGGGTAACGAGCGATGACGCGCACACGCGCGGCTTCGTTTGAATCGCTGACTTCAAAGATTGGCGAGTTTTCAACCCACGCGATTGACTGTCTCGGCATTCCGGCGGCGATTGGATGAGATGTATCAAGTTCAGTTCGCAGGATCGAGCCGGGCGCGTAGAACTCCGTCTGTTTGAGTCCAGCCGTCACATCTCGCACCGGCAACTTGAATTGTTCGATGGCAAAATCCGAGGCTCGGTTCAAGCACACAAGCGTCCCGCCTCCCTCGACGAACTCGCGCAGACTTTGCACGCCCTTCGCGCTTAGCCCGCCAGTGTATTCTTCGGGCATTGAACCGGATTTGTGACCTTCCAAAATTGCGCGAGCCGATTGATCCGGGATGATGATCGTGTCGTACTTGGCGCGCAAGTTTCCCGTGCGTGCTTCCGCGTCTTCCAGCGACGAGTAGAGAATGCATTTTGATTGATGATCGAGCACCCACCGTGTCCAGCCTTCATCCATTGAAGCAACATGCGACCTATAGATGGCGCGGCGCGGGGGCACGCCGTCTCCGCATCCGCCGTTCGCACCCCGATTGCTCATGCTCAGCTTCTCAAATTTGAAAGGAGAGTGCGCTTCTCTAACATCTATACCCATTAGTAAGGGCAGAGTGTGAGCGGTCACATCGTATGGCGGGATGGGATTACCCGATGAATCGCGTAGGTTCGGGTAATCTTGCGTTTCCAGCAACGCTTTAGCAAAGCCGCCGTATGGTTGGTCGATGCGTACGACGGCGGTGCCGTCCGGGTGTTTGATTTTGTCCGCGACAAAAGGTTTGGTGATACTTACCTCCACGCCTCCGCGCTCTAAAATGTTCAGCAAAGCCTCGCTGTTTTTGGACGGTGGAACTATGAATGCGAACAACTCGCCTTTCTTACGTTCGCGTACCGCTTCTCTCCCGATGTCATAAAAACGTCTGAGCCAACGTTCACGGTTCTGCGCGGCGTGTTTCATCAGGGAGAAGGCGGCAGTGGTCATGTGGTTTGTGATGTCGCGCAAGCGCCACTCGCCGCCGGGCCATAGATCGGGAAAGTTGGCTGAGACTTTGCGTGGATCGTAGCCTTCATCAGGACGTAAATCTTCAAAGCGCACGGTGAGGGGCGAAGCGATGCGGGCCGAGGCAGTCTCGGAGAGAATGCGCACGCCGCCGTGATAGTGCGAATAGGCGCGCGCCGGAGTCCACGCGTCGTATGAGCTATCGGTCGTAACGCCTTTGAATCCGCGCGTGCGCAACTCGCTTGCGATTGTGTTGCCGAGTTCTGTGTAGCCTTCAACGATCTGTCGCGGCACGTTCGGCTCGACGGGCTTCATGTATGGCGGCACAAAAATCCTGGCCCCAAACGCGCCTTGTTGATGAATGTCGTGGACGATCTGCGGATGCCAAACGTTGTGAATGCGATCAACGGTAATCTGCGTTTCTTTCTGCGTGAAGGCGTACCAATCGCGGTTGTTATCGTGGCCGATGTACTTGTGATATAGCTCCGGCGGCGTGGTTCCCTCATAAGGAGTGCCGAGCGTGCGGTCGTACCAGTTCTTCACGATGTCAACGCCGTCAGGATTAAGCGACGGCACAAGCAGCACAATCGTGTTGCGCAGAATCTCCTGAACTTCGGGTTCATCGGATGATGCGAGACGGTGCGCGATCAACGTGCTGGAGAGATATGAGCCGACTTCGGTTGAGTGGATGCCGCAGGTGATGAGAACGATTGTTTTGCCTTGCGCAATGAGTCGGTCGGCTTTGCCAGCCGGATTTGACCGAAGCAAGCGCGGGTCGGCGAGCTGACGCTGAATCTCTCGGAATTCACCGAGTCTCTTTAAATTCTCCGGCGTGCTGATAATCGCCATCACAAACGGAGCGTCCATTGTGGTGCGGCCAAGTTCTTCAAACTGTACGCGGTCGCTGGCTTCGTCGAGCCGACGAAAGTATTCAATCACACTTGACCAGCTCGCAAGTCGTCGATCATCGCCGGGACGGAAGCCGAGCACCGCTTCGGGTGCTGGCGGCATAGCGGTGCTAATCGTCGTTGCCGTAGCATTGTTCTGTGTCTGGCTGCTTGATTGCAATGACGGAGTAATGCAGAAGAGAGATAGCAAGGTGACAGCGAGGGCAAGTTTTCCGGTCGGCATGTGTGTCGGCTCCGAAGTTGATGAAATGTTTTGCTTGATTGCGGGAGAAGTTTAGTTCAAACCCCGACCTGGGGGAAGACTTCGAGTCTGAGGTTCAAAGTCTGCGGTTAGCTAAGGCACGACCCGCATCAACGCAGATGCGCCTTATCCATCCAGTGTTTCCATGTTTATGGCGATTGCCTCACCCGGCACAATCTGATGAATGTCCGAATGGACAGGTAAGACTGTTAGCACTGTTGCGGTCGGATGAGGTCAGGCAGAAGAACAATCCATCAACCGCTACGACAACTCAAGGCTGCGTCCTTCAGACTTACGACTTCGGACTCTTCTGTTGTAAAGTAAAGTACATCTTGCATCCAACGCTCGTTCTCCTTACCTGTTAGAACTCTTTCGGAGGTTGTTTCAATGTCGAGTGAAATTGTTAATCCAATCAAGTCAGCCGTTGCGGTTAACGGGTATCCGGATGTGGTTGGAACGAAGCCTACGACATCACAGGTCGCTGTGTTCCGTCCATACATCGGGCCGGAGACGATAATGCCGGAGTTGACGGCGCGCGCTATCATCGTCGGCACGTTGCTCGGCATGGTCTTCGGCGCTTCGTCGCTCTACCTTGTGCTTAAAGTCGGCTTAACGGTGAGCGCCTCAATTCCGGTGGCCGTGATCTCCATCACGCTCTTTCGTCTGCTCTCAAAGTTGGGGATGAAGAACGCGACGATCCTTGAAAACAACATTGTTCAGACTGCAGGCTCAGCCGGTGAATCCATTGCGTTCGGCGTGGGCGTGACGATGCCCGCAATCATGATCCTCGGCTTCGACCTTGAACTGACGCGCGTGATGCTCGTCGCCATCCTCGGCGGTCTGCTCGGCATCTTGATGATGATCCCGCTTCGTCGCGCTTTGATCGTTCAGCAACACGGAGTGCTGAAATACCCGGAAGGGACGGCGTGCGCCGAGGTCCTTAAGGCCGGAGCCTCTGATGAATCAAGGGCGCTGGCCTCAGACGCGGCCAAGGCTGAGTGGGCGAGAGCCGCTCAAGGCGAGACGCGGGCTGCCGACACCGGCGCGAAGACGATCTTTGCGGGATTCGGCATCGGCCTTGTCTACACGACGGCGATGAAGGTTCTTTCGGGCTGGAAAGAGTATCCGACAAAAGTTTTCGGTGAGCCATTCAGCAAAGCTTCGGTGTCGCTGGAAGCTTCGCCCGCGCTGTTGGGCGTCGGCTATATCATCGGCCCGCGCATCGCCTCGATCATGTGCGCGGGCGGCGTGCTGGCTTACCTTGTGCTCATCCCGATGATCGCGTTCTTCGGCGACGCGCTCGGCTCGACGGTGCTTGCGCCGGGAACCACTCCCATCAGAGACATGGGGCCGGATGATATACGCAACGCATACGTGCTCTACATCGGGGCTGGTGCGGTCGCAGCGGGCGGCATCATCAGTCTCTTCCGCTCTTTACCAACCATCTGGCACGGATTGAAGGGCGGCCTTCGTGATTTACAGGGGGGCGGGGCGCAGAGTGCGAGTGCGCCGCGCACGGATCAAGACCTGTCAATGAGATTTGTGCTGGCCGGGATCATCGCGCTCGTCGCAATGATTATGATTTTTCCGCAACTGCATCTTCAGGGAAACTTTCTCGGCGCGCTGATGATCGTCGCCTTCGGCTTTCTGTTCGTCACCGTTTCATCGCGTCTGACAGGTGAAATCGGGTCATCGTCGAATCCGATCTCCGGTATGACGGTGGCGACGCTGCTGCTGACCTGTTTCATCTTTCTCATCATCGGCTGGACCGGCCCGACATCTTATGTCACCGCGCTCTCCATAGGCGCGATTGTCTGCATCGCCGCCTCCAACGGCGGAACAACATCACAGGACTTAAAGACCGGCTTCCTTGTCGGCGCTACCCCGCGCAACCAACAGATCGCTATCCTCATCGGCGCATTCGCGTCGGCGCTCGTCCTCGGGCCGATTCTGCTCAGCCTGAACACTGCCTCGACCGTCTACGTGCCTGCCGCCGCGCTGAACCTTCCGGCAGAGGTGCGCGCCGATGTCTCGCAACTGACCGAGCGTGAGACTGTCCCGGCGGAACAGGGAATCGCGGACGCGAATCCTTACCGCGTCTGGCACAAAGTTGATGAAACGAATGCACGCGCCGGTAAATACCTTGTTAACGATCAGGGACAACCTGTTTACTACGTTGATCCCGGCATCAACGGCACGGAGCGCGTAAGAGCGAGCGGGACCACGGTTGATAAATTCCCCGCGCCGAAAGCGACATTGATGTCTTACATCATTAAGGGCATTCTGAATCGCGAGTTGCCGTGGGGTCTGGTGCTCTTGGGCGTCATGATCGCCATCATGCTCGAAATGTCGGGGCTGCCGTCGCTCGCGTTTGCCGTGGGCGTCTACCTACCGC
>JACCTF010000880.1 GCA_013812565.1 Pyrinomonadaceae bacterium
CTCACACTCCGGGTCCAGGAACTCGACCAGAGTGACGGGGGCCTCCGCCGGGCCGAGCGACGGGCTGTCGGGGCGGACGAGCCGGTCGTCGGCCGTCGCGGTCGGCCTGCGTTCGCTCTGCGCCGACTCCCGGTAGTATTTCGCGCCGACGACCGCCGCGACCACGACGAGCACCCCTATTAGGGCCAGAATCTTGATCTCTTTGCGCATGTCATTCTCTCTCCCGTCCCGGTTTATAAAACAGCAGGCACAGGGCCAGGCCGAGGAACGCCGCGAGACCCATGAGGGGGATGGTGATAAAGCCGAGCCACTCGATCTGCCTCTCGGTGCACGGCACGCCCTGGGCGCAGGGGGTGATGCCCTCGGGGATGACGCCGTAGTAGAGCAGGTTGTGGTAGACCGAGACGGCTAGGCCCGCCAAGCAGAGCGGGAGGGCGTAATACTTCATCCGCCCGTCCCGCATGATGATCCCGGTCCCGATGACCAAGACCAGCGGATAGATGGCGATGCGCTGATACCAGCAGAGGACGCACGGCGGCTGCCCCATCACCTCGCTGAAGAAGAGGCTGCCGACGGTCGAGACTAGGGCGATCACCCACGCGAGGTATGGCAAACCGCTGTTTAGCCTCGCCCATTGCGGGTTTATAATTCGTTCAGTTTTTTCCATCTTGAGAATGAAGCGTGGGGGCGGCCGCGGGCAGACGATTTCACCGCTTGTGCCTTCTCATTCGCCGCTCCCGCCGACGCTGCTCGCGGTTGACGCCCGCGACCTTAGTCGGCCCTCGCCTATCGAGACGTGGAACACTACCCCATCATGATCCTTCCTTCGCCGCAGGCCGACTTTCTTCTTCATCATACCCCAAGCTCGACTTTGTACATTTTTTGAGCGGCCAAAATAGTAACTTTCGGCCTGTTTTGCTTATCATCATGGTTTTCAAACATCAGACACGCCACGCTGATGTGGAAAAAGCCAGAGCCTTGTCAACATCATGGACTGAAGAAACCATAAGGCTCTAGATGTTGTGCGTGCCTTTCTTAAAAATGTACAAAGTCGAGCCAAGAAGTTGACGGTATTCTGCTCCAAATTCTCCCGCCCGTGGTCGTAGCGCATCACCGTCTTCGGGTCTTTGTGTTTACTCATCATCTGTACCTGCCGGTAGGTGAGCCCGCTGTCGAGCGCCCGCGTGATGGCCGTCCTCCGCCGGTCGTGCGGCGAGAGGTCACCTATCCGCGAGTAGTCGGCCCACCGCTTGACGTTCTTCTGCACCATCCTCGTCGAGAGCGGCTTGTCGAAGTCGAGCGTCCGGTAATTCGTGTGCGGCTGGAAGAGGTGGGCATCCTCCCCGCCCGAGTGCGCGATCTCCCTCCGCCTCCGATCCAGCTTCAGGTAACATTCAATCGCCTCCTTGACGTCCTTCGGCAGCGGCCAGACCTCTTCCCTGCCCCCTTTCACCTTGCACCGCAGCGTCCACCTGCCGTGGCTCCACTTCATGGATGAGGCGCGCAAGCTACAGACGGCAGTGTTGCAGCAATTGGTTGTCGGTTACAATCTGACACTTTCAACGTCTGACAGGTATCGTCAACTTAACGATCCAAGAGTGCAGCAGTTCTGCACTTGCTGCATAATCTGCTGATGCACGCTGCTGCTTCTCCCTATCGTCGCCATCGCATCCCTGCAGAAATCATCAACCACTTTGTTTGGCTCTACTTCCGCTTCGCTTTGAGCTTTCGCGACGTGGAAGAGATCATGGCGATGCGTGGTGTGGCTCTCACCTATGAAGCGATTCGTGAATGGTGCCTCAAGTTCGGTAAAACTTACGCTAACAAGTTGCGCCGCCAGCGTCCCCGCCCCGGAGACAAGTGCACTTAGACGAGGTGTTCATCAAGATCAATGGCCAGGATCATTATCTCTAGCGAGCAGTTGACCAAGATGGCAATGTGCTCGACATCCTGGTTCAGAGTTGCAGGAACAAGAAAGCCGCTAAGAAGTTTTTTCGCAAGCTATTGAAAGGCTTGCGGTATGTTCCGCGCGTGATCATCACGGATAAGCTCAAGAGCTACAGTGCAGCAAAAGCTGAGATCATGCCCGGAGTGGAGCATCGGCAGCACAAGGGATTGAATAACCGGGCCGAGAACTCACACCAGCCGACCAGGGTACGAGAGCGTGTGATGAGACGGTTCAAGTCAGCTGGTCATGCACAACGATTCCTCTCCGCTTTTAGTGTCATCTCTTCGCACTTCCGACCCCGCAGACATCTGCTGACGGCTGCGCTCTACCGAGCTGAGATGGGGTTGAGGTTCGCGACGTGGAGCGAGGTGAGCTGCGTCCAGACGGCAGCTTGAAAATAGCAATAGTGGAGGGCAACGACGAGCTCAGCACGGCTACATCTCGTTCCGATATTCACTACCGCATCTTCACCAGCTTAAGT
>JACCTF010000912.1 GCA_013812565.1 Pyrinomonadaceae bacterium
GTGATGCAGCCGCGGAAGTCAATTCTTTTCAACCACATGGAATTTTGGCGAAGGACAACCGGTAATTGGCAGCGTCACGCGGCAAAGTTTCCGATTTCGGGATCGGCTAATTCCAAAAATGAACACTGGTGGCCCTGATCGCCGTCGCCAAGCTCTCGTTCACCTCCGTGATTCAGCCGTTTGAGTGGTGCATCTCGCATTGGCACAGAACTTCCTTAAGACACACGAACAAGCTGTTTGTGTGGTCACTGTTTGTGTGGTCACTAAAGCGCGGGCGAAGCGGAGGTGGAGCGGATGGGAAGGTTGCTGCAAGACGTACGCTACGGTTTGCGGATGCTGCTGAAGAAGCCCGGCTTTACTGTGGTTGCGGTGCTCACGCTGGCGCTCGGGATCGGCGCGAACACGGCGGTCTTCTCGGTCGTCAACGCCGTGCTGCTGCGCCCACTCCCCTTTGCGGAACCGGAAAGGCTCGTGCGGCTCCAGGAAACCTCTGTGCGCGCGGGTGAGAACGTGCAGGTCTCACCACCTAACTTCATTGATTGGCAGCACCAGAGTCAGGTGTTCGAGCAGATCGCGGCTTATCACGGGCAGGGCTTCACTCTCACGGGGGCCGATGAACCCGAGCGCCTACTGGGTGTGCGCGCTTCGGCCGGCTTCTTCCCGATGTTGGGTGTTAAACCATTTTTGGGCCGCCTCTTTTCGATTGACGAGGACCGCGCCGGTCACGAGCAAGTCGTTGTTTTAAGTTATGGGTTCTGGCAGCGCCGCTTTGGTGCCGACCCCGACATTGTCGGGAAGGCACTGACGCTCGACGGCAAGAGCTACAGGGTGATGGGGGTCATGGCGGAAGGCTTCCACTACCCGCGAGATGAAACACTTGCGCTGTGGACGCCGCTCGCCCCCGACAGCAATCCGAGCCGCGGGTCGCATTACCTGACGGTCCTGGCGCGTCTCAAACAAAGCGTCACTCTGGCGCAGGCGCAGGCGGAGATGGACGTCATCGCCAGGCGGCTCGAACAACAGTACCCGGATTCCAACGCCGGCAACAATGTGATCATTGAACCGCTGCATGAGCGGACGGTCGGCGAGGTCCGGCCCGCGCTGCTCGTCTTACTCGGAGCCGTCGGCTTTGTGCTTTTGATCGCGTGCGCCAACGTCGCCAACCTGCAACTGGCGCGCGCCGCCGCTCGCCGGAAAGAGATCGCCGTCCGCACCGCGCTCGGGGCAAGCCGCCTCCGCGTGATCCGCCAGTTGCTCACAGAGAGCGTCCTTCTTTCTTTGCTCGGAGGAAGTCTCGGGCTCCTGTTCGCCTTGTGGGGCGTGGATGTTCTCGTCTCTCTCAGTCCAGCCAACCTCCCCCGCGTCGAGGAGATAAACGTTGACCCTTCGGTGCTCGGCTTCACGCTCGCCGTCTCTCTTTTGACGGGAACACTGTTCGGTCTCGCACCGGCGCTTCGGGCTTCCAAGGTTGATCTGAGCGAATCACTCAAAGAGGGGGGCCGGAGAGGGATGGAAGGCGCGCGCCACGGGCGGCTCCGCGGCCTGCTGGTGATCTCTGAAATTGCCTTGTCGCTCGT
Source organism: Pyrinomonadaceae bacterium (assembly GCA_013812565.1). Classification (GTDB taxonomy): domain Bacteria; phylum Acidobacteriota; class Blastocatellia; order Pyrinomonadales; family Pyrinomonadaceae; genus JACCTF01. The sequence goes on from JACCTF010000912.1 coordinate 1,578, forward strand.
GCTACTTGTCGGAGCAGGGTTGCTGGTAAAAAGCTTTCTACGCCTGCTCAATGTAGATGCCGGTTTTAATCCCCGTAATGTTCTAACGACGGGCGTTGCGCTACCCAAGGCGAAGTATGCTGAGGATCAGCAAGTCGCGGCCTTCTACCGGCAACTCCTCGAACGAGTCGAGGCACTCCCGGGCGTCGAGTCATCCGGCGTCGTTAGTCATCTCCCTCTGAGCGGAACCGAATGGACCAACAGCTTCACGATCGAAGGCCGCCCGCCCCTGCCGCCCGGGCAGGACATCTTCGCCGACCTACGCTGGATCAGCCCCGGTTACTTCCAAACGATGGGCATGTCCCTCATCAAAGGCCGGCTGTTTATCGAGCGCGATACGGCTAAGACTCCCGGTGTGGTGATTATCAACCGGGCGATGGCGCGCCGCTTCTTCCCCGATGAGGAGCCGCTCGGCAAGCGGCTGAAGATCGCCTACAACTATGACATGGTGGTGGAGGTCGTCGGGGTGGTCGGGGATGTCAGGCCGGGGTTGGACACCGAGCCGGTGCCGGAGATGTATGTGTCATACGTGCAGACGCCGGTCCGCTTCTTGAACTTGGTGGTGCGTAGCGTTGGCGACCCAGCGAGCATGGCTCTGGCTATCCGCCAACAGGTCTTGGCGGTGGATCGAGAGCAACCGGTTTCTGACATCCGGACGATGGAGCAAGTCTTGGCAGCTTCGATCGGCGGGCGACGTTTTAACACGCTGCTGCTCGGAGTCTTCGCCATGTTGGCATTGATGCTCGCCGGGGTCGGCATCTACGGGATGATGGCGTACACGGTGACACAACGCACGCACGAGATCGGCATCCGCATGGCTTTGGGCGCGCAAGACCGGGATGTGCTCAGGCTGGTCATCAGACAGGGGATGCTGCTTGCGGCTCTCGGTGTGGCAGTTGGTTTAGCTGGTGCGTTTGCCGTAACGCGTGTGATGGCGAGCTTGCTTTATGGTGTCTCAGCGACCGACCCGTTGACGTTCGTTGGTGTAGCGATGTCGCTAACAGTCGTCGCATTGCTCGCCTGTTACATCCCGGCCAGGCGTGCAACGAAAGTTGATCCGATGGTTGCGCTTAGATATGAGTAGTCGAGTGTCGCAGGAAAAGCTGTGCCTCGTACTCCGCTCGAAAGGTGATTCATTCTTATGAAACAACTCTTTTTCATCGTGCTGCTGGCGGTTACGGTGCCGTCCTATGCTGAAGGCCGAACGACGATCAAGCAATCAGCTCAACAAAGCGAAGTCGAACAAGAGTTGCTGAAGCTGGAGCGTGAGTGGCTCGACGCTTATGTGCGGCGTGACGCGGCGGCGATGGACCGGATCGTTGCCGACGATTTCACGATCACATACCCAAACGGGGCGGTCATCACCAAAGCACAGACGATGGCTGACCTTAAACAACCCGGCCCGGCCGATCCGTCGCTCACCTTCACCACGGAAGACACGAAAGTGCGCCTCTACGCAGACACGGCCGTTTTGACCGGGCGCGTTATCGAGAGAAGGCGGCGGGATAATCGGGAGGTCACGACGCCGTCGCGCTACACGGACACATACGTGCGGCGGAAGGGGCGCTGGCAGGTGGTCGCTTCGCAGTTGGGTCGTCTGCCCCCGGAGCGCACGACGATCACCCTTGACCCGCGTGTTTATGACGCTTATGTCGGACAATATGAGATTGCCGGGAACAGAACCCTGACGATCATGAAAGAAGGGAACGCGCTTATGGCCCAAAGCACTGGGCAGCCGAAATATGAACTGTTCCCTGAATCGGAGACGCGCTTTTTTATTAAGGGCGTGGAAGTGCAGTTCATCTTTATCAGAGATGACGCGGGGCGAGCCTCGCACGTGGTAGTTCAACAAGGCAGTCAGGATGCTCAGGTTAGAAGAAAGATCAAGTGACCGCTGGCGCAGAGAAGAGGTGGAATTAAAAGCAGAAAGCAGCAGGGAGCAAAAACATGGCTGCCTGCTGCTTTCCGCCCAATGGTTGCGGCTTTTATCAAATTAGTCACTCATGTTACGCAGTAAGGCGATCAAAGTCGTAGAATACGAGCCGAAAGGAGCCTTGACCATCGTGGATAAAGCCCTGCTCGATATCTACACCGATTACCTTATCAGCTCATTCAGCTCGACGACAGCAACCGGGCTGTCGCAGTTACAAGATCACGCGGTAGTGATGCAGCAAACGTATCTGAGGTAAACTCATCCCGCTCTGCCAACTACTTCTCCCTCCGAGGTCTGACCCGTGAAGCGCAACTCGCACCCGTTCAAGTGGCGGCACTTCGAGCCGCAGATCATCCTCTTATGCGTCAGGTGGTAGTGCCGCTATCAGCTCTCCTACCGCAACCTCGCAGAGATGATGAGTGAGCGCGGGTTGGAAGTCCATCATTCCACAATCTGGCGATGGGTGCAGAAGTACGCTCCTGAAATCAATAAACGTCTCCGCCCTCATTTCAAGCAGTGGAAATATCTTTACCGTGCGCTGGATAAAGAAGGCAATACAATTGAGTTCATGCTCTCAGCCAAACGTGACATTTCTGCGGCAAAACGTTTTTTCAAACGGATGATGAGGGCCGATCACAGGAGATTGCCGTTCTCGATCTCGGTTGATAAACATGCCTCTTACCCTGACGCATTCGCTGGCTCACAGGAGGAGAAAGTGCTGCCGAAAGACTGCACACTTCGTCGCACTAAATATCTGACGAACATCGTGGAACAAGATCACCGCTTCATCAGAAGGAGGTGGCGGGCGATGCAGTGCTTTCGCTCGTTCCACACAGCCGAGCGAACGATCGAAGGCGTTGAAGCGATGCACATGATGAAAAAAAGTGCGCCGCGGTACGCGGTGCTGAATCGTTGGTACAGCCAACAAGAGTTCGGAGGGACACTCTTGGGCCATCCGATTTACCTAGAGGCGAAAGCTGAAGGGGACAAGAGCATGTCGGAGAAGCGGAAGTCACTCGAAGACGCTTACGGTGTCGTTGTGCAAGGCCCGCACGATATGGCGAAAGCT
>JACCTF010000921.1 GCA_013812565.1 Pyrinomonadaceae bacterium
AAGCGGCGGTTGTATTGAAGCTGCAGTGCATGATAGTCGGATGTGGCTTTGTTTGTTGCGACGAAGACTGCAAAGAAATTCGGGTTGGGGTTAAGGATCGCTTCTGATCGGAACAGTCGCCGCCCTACGGCTGCCACGTAAGAAGCAACCACACTCTGGCCGGAACCGAGTGACTGCTCAAGACCTACATTCCACTGCATCGTGTAAGGCAGTTTGAAATTTGGGCTGAAGACGCGCACCGTACCAACCGGAGGATTGAGGCTGAAGGGGCGGGGCTCGGCGGCGGTGGTATCTAGCGGGTAAGGAACGTTGGAGAAAGTTTTTCTTCTGACATACGGAAAATAACTAGCAGTGTTGGCGACCGGGCCGGCCCCAAGATCATAGAAGATACCAACGCCTCCGCGGAGCACCGTCTCGGTGTTCTGGTTCTGACGAAATAGGTAGGCCAGACCGACGCGCGGCGCGAAGTTGTTGTACGTGGTTTGATAGAGTGACGTTCCTTGCGGGGCGAGGCTCAGCGTCGCCGGATCGTTCAACCCCTGAGCCGTAAATAGAGTTTGATCTTCGTGTCCTGTTGGTGGAGGGTTAAGTTCCCACCGTAGCCCGTAAGTGATGGTTAGTCGCCGCGCGGCTCTCCATGTGTCCTGTGAATACGCTGAAAAGTTAGTGAAGTTAAGAAGAACCTGATCTTGCGTCAGAATCGAGATTGATGATGCTTCCCCCTTCAAAGCTCCTAAAACACCGTTGAAGGTAGTGGTCTGGTTGTGTCTGCGCTGCCCATAAAGCGGAGAAAGCTTGCGATGATCAACGCCGAATTTTAGTTGATGAGCATTAGTGACGATAGACAGGTTGTTAACCAGATTGATTTGACGCTGAAGATTGTCGATGTCTCTTCCCACGGAGAATGATAGCCCGCTGCCCGCGCTAAAGGTATGTACTGAATCTTCGCGGGACGCGGAAGGGGGAAAGAGAATCGCGTCGTTAACCGGAATCCCACCGCCGAAGTCATCGAGTTCAAAGATTTTTTTCACTCTGTTTCTACTATAGTTGATTCTAAGATCGTTGATGATCTTCGGGGTGATGACGTATGTGGCGCCCGCCGTTAAAGTCTGGGTGGTAAACGGCGCATGGAGAAGAGTATTTAGACTGCCGCCCGCCCCGCGCTGAAAGAGTTTAGAAGGTGCATGATTATACCTACCGAAAAGCGTCAGCCGCTCGCCCGCCCTTTGATCAATACGCAGGCTGGTTGCATTCAAAGTCATCGAATCTGCATAGCTGGTTGAAAATTTTGCTAATCCATCTATGGTACTGCTGCCGTTCGGAACAGGAAACGCACTTAGCCACGGCCGGATGGATGGCGGAGCAGCTTCCCGCGCCAGAAGTGAAGGCACCTCCACAGTCGTGACCTGCGGCAGGCGCAAGCGCGCTCCCTCATAAGAAAAGAAGAAGAACGTATGGTCCTTGATCACAGGGCCGCCGAGGACGCCGCCGAAGTTGTGGTAGCGCAGAGAGGGTTTCTTCAAGCCATCACGATTGGCGAACCAGTCGTTGGCCGCTAGTGCGTCATCGCGAAAGTGTTCGAACAGACGGCCGCGAAATCGGTTTGTTCCCGAGCGGGTGGTAATCAAAACTTGAGCGCCGGACGTGCGGCCAAATTCCGGCGCGTAGGAAGAAGTCTGCACTCTGAGTTCTTGCAGCGCGTCAACCGAAAAAAGGTTATTGGTGCTGCCAAAGACGCTCAGCCCGGGCAGGGAACCCGCCCCGGATTGTCCGAGACCCGCGCCGGCAGCTACGCCGATGTTGGCACTGACACCGTCAACCATGAAGTAGTTAGCATTGGCGCGCGCGCCATTCGCGCTGAACTGTCCTTGCTCGGTGAAAGTTGCTTTGGTCACAACAACACCGGGCGTGAGCGCGATTAAGGGCTGTATGTTTCTCGCGTTAAGAGGTAGATTTTCGATAACCTGATGGTTAATGACTGTGCTGACAGACGCAGAACTGGAGACGACAGCTGAACCTGCTTCGACGGTAACTGTCTCCCCGATATTGCCAGCTCGCAGTCTAACTATAAGCTTAAGGTGATCGCCCGCTTTCAATTCAACGTCTTTGATCTCTGAGGTGACGAATCCCTGATGTTGTACGGCTACTATGTAACTGCCGGGTGGAAGGAGCGTTACGCGGAAGCTGCCATCGCTGCTCGTCAACATGTGCTTCTTCATCTCCCCCTCGACATCTTTAACCGAAACATCCGTTTGAGGTAGCACCGCGTCCATTTCATCCACGACTGTGCCGCTGAGCATGCCCATCGGCGACTGTGCGTAGGTGGTGAGAACTATCGCGGTGGATGGTTCCCCGATTGGCGGTAAACCGGCAACGTCGAACAAAATAAAGACCGCGATAAATAGCAACAACTCTTTTTTTAAAAGTTTGCGGCGCTTAGTGGTCACGGCTATCTCCGCTTGATATACCATTCGTTGTAAATTGTTGGGCTAGTGGG
>JACCTF010000940.1 GCA_013812565.1 Pyrinomonadaceae bacterium
GCACTCTTCCCCGGTGGGTAAGACGTTCGGCTACCAGGAGGGAGACCTGCCCATCACAGAGAAGTTGAGCATGTGCCTCCTTAGGTTGCCTCTTTACCCGAACCTCACCGAAGAAGAGCAGCTGTACGTTGTAAACCACCTGACGCTGTTCTTAGAGAACGCAGGAGTTAAGTTTACAGAATCCGAACCGTCGTTAGATCTCGCTCAGCGAGCAAGGTGACTATAATGATGCGCTTGATGAATTCATGCCCCAGTTCATCACAACTTATTTTATCCATCGTGGTTCCCGTCTACCGCAGCGAAGGTTGTTTGAATGCGCTTACCAACGCCATTGCAGAAGCTTTGACGCCGGCGGTCCACAGTTATGAAGTGGTTCTCATCAACGACTGCTCTCCAGACGAATCTTGGAAAATCATCGAGTCGCTTTGTCAAGGTCATCCGAACATCGTCGGCGTGGATCTACGGCGCAACTTCGGTCAAGACAATGCGATCCTCACAGGGCTTCGACTCGCGCGGGGGCAGTACGTAGTTATTATGGATGATGATCTGCAGCATCACCCGAAAGACATCCCAACTCTTCTTCGGAAGATCGAAGAAGGTTGGGACGTTGTCTATGCTGATTTTCGCGTGAAGCGCCAAAAGCGATGGAAGAACATCGGCAGCTGGTTTAACGGCAAAGTCGCCGAATGGGTCATCGATAAGCCCAGAGAGATTTACCTATCGCCCTACAAGGTGATCCGCAAAGAAGTTGTAGAGTTAATTTGCAACTATGTTGGCCCGGAGCCTTATATTGATGGGTTACTGCTTCAAGTTACCTCAAGGATGACGCAGATTCCCGTTGAGCACTACTCGCGTTATGCCGGGCGGAGCACCTATACGATTTGGAAGTCTCTCAGGGTGTGGGCCCGGCTCGCCTTCTCTTTCTCGGCCCGACCGCTGCGCCTTATTACTTGGTTCGGCCTCACGTTTGCAGCCCTAGGATTACTGCTCGCTGTAGGAGTTGTCCTCAACCGTATTTTCTTTCCCGAGCAATTTCCCCCGGCAGCTATCGGCTGGGCTTCCCTGATGGTAGTGCTTTTGTTTGTTGGCGGCATCCAACTGTTCTTTTTCGGAATTTTGGGTGAATACGCAGGACGGACTTACCTCAGAGTAAACGGTAAGCCACAAACCGCCGTACGACAGATTCTTAACAACAGCAAAGATCTCCATGCCGAGCTGGCAGAGCATGGTTTATTGAGGAGGTGAGAAGTGGCAACAAGCATAACCTACAGAAGCGCTCTTATTTACGAACTGTCCATCTTCATGTTGTATGGTCGCCACTATTCTTCTCGTTACCGCACGATCGCGGAACTCATTCCACCGAATTCAAGCGTTCTCGATCTGTGTTGCGGGCCGGCTGTTTTGTACGAGCGTCACCTCCGGCAAAAACCGATCGAGTATACCGGCTTAGACATCAATGAGAAGTTCATTAAACGGATAGCGCGCCTCGGCGCTCACGGGCAGATTTGGGACCTTCGAAGCGACACGCCCCTACCGCCGGCGGATTATGTGATCATGCAAGGCGGTCTGTTGCACTTCCTGCCTGATGCCTCACCGATGGTTGATCGGATGTTGCAGGCCGCGCGAAGGCAGGTCATCATCTCCGAAGCAATCCGCAACTTTGCCAGCAGCAACGCGCCGCTTCTTGCATCCCTCGGGCGCTGGCTTACGGATCCGGGTACCGGCCGACACCCCCTCAGATTCACGGAACGAACCTTGGATGACTTCTTTACCGCCTATGCCGCGCGGGTGGATCGATCGTTCCTCATAAGCGGAGGCCGGGAGAAGATATACGTCCTTAACGCAAAAGTGACAGGTGACGAGTGATAAGCAAGAATACAGAATTCGGAACGCCGCAACTCAGAAGTATTACTGCTTTATTCTGGCTGCTGATGCTGAGTTGCGGCGTTCTCTCTTGCTCGTCATCCGTCACTCGTCACTCGTCGTTCGTCACTGTCGAGAAATGAAGCTAGAAGCTTACCGCATTATGGAGGAGATGGAGAACTCCTACTGGTGGTTTCGCGCCAGAAGAGAAATCATCTCGGGGACGCTTACCAGGTATCTTGCTCCTGGTAGCGACATCTTGGATTTCGGATGCGGAACCGGCGGGATCGCAACGAAGCTCTGTGAGCTGGGGTATAGGGTAGTAGCGGCCGACAATTCTGAGCAAGCCCTTGCCGCATGCCGGCGGGTTGGCTTTCAAACTATTGATCTGAGCAACGAATGGCCCGCGCGCGGGAGCGCTGATTGTGTGTTGGCCGGCGATGTCCTAGAGCATATCGAGGATGACGTCGGGCTGCTAGTAAAGCTAAGAGATACTTTGCGCCCAGGGGGGTATCTTATCGCTACTGTTCCGGCTTACGAGTTTTTGTGGAGCGGCGAAGATTATGTTTCTAATCACGTCCGACGGTACACTCGTTCCACGTTGCAGCGGCGTATCTGCGCGGCGGGTTACCGTACAATTTGGTGCAGTTACTTTAACACTATTCTCTTCCCCGTGGTGCTAGCCGCGGTGCTAGGGAAACGCATCTTCCGTCCACGAGACATGTACCGTTCAGATGTTTCACCGCTCCCGGATTGGCAAAACGAAACGCTTTATACCTTGTTTGCCTTCGAGCGTCATTTATTGCGAGGGCTACGTTTTCCGGTCGGCGCAAGTCTAATTACGGTGGCCAAAGCTTTGGGACAGGAACCCAAAACGTGAGCAGGCATAAAGATGGAGGAGTTTCTGATTCGCTATGGGCTGGCGGCGGTCGCGCTGCTGGCAATCATCGAGGGCGATGTAGTGCTCATCCTCGCCGGCGTCATCGCGCACCTCGGCCAGTTCGGATTAGTCCCTGCGATCGTGACCGCCGGTCTCGGCTCGCTCATCGGCGATACGGTGTTCTACTTCATCGGCAGAAATCGCGCTCGCGTGATACGCGAAAGCGGTTTGTACCAGAGGATGGGACCCGCCGCCGAACGACTCGCCGACCGCTTCGGCATTTGGCAGTTGTTTGCGATGCGGCTTGTCTGGGGGATGCGCATGGCGACGCTTTTACTTTGCGGCGTGCGCGGGCTCCCGTTCTGGCGCTTCATTCTTCTCGACGGTTTGAGTTGTCTCGTATGGGCGAGTGTGCTCTGCACGCTCGGCTATCTTTTGAGCGAGAGCGCCGAGTGGCTGATCGGCGGGGTCAAGCAAGTTGAGATGTGGATTAGCGGCGCGACTTTGGCGTGTATCCTTATGTACTTGGCCCTTCGCCGTTTCGCTCAAAAACGGTCTACCGTATCTAAATCATTCGACAGCACCGAATGAAAAGTCCGCTGCAGGCTTTGTAGCGAGACTACGGTCTCACCGACGCCATACAGGAGCTAAGACGGTTCTGTCGTTGGGATGACCTCCCTCAAAACCTGTTCCCACCTGGTACCCCCTATCCATTAAGATTCCTTCTACTTGCTCCCTTTTATTCTTGTAAAACGTCACCCAAAAGTGAGCTCCCTTCAGTTCGGTACTGTCCTTGTCGTGCTTCCATGATGCGCTGTCCTTGTCATAATTCAGTAATGGCAAGTTAATCATATTTCTACTGATCTTATTAACACTATCGTCGACCGCCACGACTTGAAATCTCGTTTCATGAGCATCCTCCAGGTAGAACTGCATCGGGATGGCCAACATCCATCCGAAGGCATAAACCTTGATGCCGTTCTCCTGAGGGGGGCCGGCTTGGATCATTTGGTGGATCAAGGCTTCCCACGCAACCTTGTGCTTGTTGGAGCGCGAGAGATTAACGTTGCTCACCTCTTTAAACCCGGCCAGAGTGGCCCACCCCCCCACGAGGAGAATGGTGGCGGTTCTGACCCACTTCGGGCGCAGACGGTGTACAGCAATAGCTAAGAGAATCATGTAAGGCACGGCGACAATAATCACGTAACGCCGGTGCCAAATTGGGTGCGCGAGTATTTGGTTAACAGCATAGGTGAGGGCAACAGGCAGGAAAGAAAAGAGGGAAAGTCCCCAGAACGCGGCAATTCGCTCTTCGTTTTCTTCCTGGGTCTCTCTAAGGACACGCCAAGCCCATAGCAGTATGGGCGAGCCGAACAAGAGAACCCCCAAAGATCTGCTTCCGCGGAAATCAAAAAGTCCATTAAGGGTCGCATAGTAGTCAAGAAGGCTGTACCAACCTGGCCGTCTGACCCAATCGATTGCACGACCCAACCCTTCTTTCCTTATTGTAGCCTGAGCCACCGCATAGGCCCACGGGCTAAAGCAAACAATCAAGCCCGCTACCGATACCGTGAACGCGGGCAGCTTTCTTCGCGCCCAAAACAGCAGGAAGATGAATTCCACTCCAACTACCAGCCAACCAAAATACTGTGTATAGACAAGCAGTAAGTTGACTGCAAATAACGCCACCAGGTGCTTCCTGGTGCCGACCTCGCAGTTGAAGAATCTGAAGAAAAGCCATAGGGAGCAGACGGTGAAGAACACCACCAAGCTGTACATCCGCAACTCTTGAGCGTAGTAGCTCAAATACGCGTTGACAGCCATCAACACCAGCGCCAGATTAATCTCCGCGGCTCGTAGCTTTAACTCTCGACACAGAAGGAAGAAAGGGATGATCGCGGCAAATGAAGTCAAAACCGGAAACAGCTTGAGCCAGAGCAGAGACTCTCCGCCGATTGCAATCCAGAGCTTGAGCAGCAGGAAGAACAGCGGCGGATGAAAGATGTCTTCCACCACGTGGGCCATCAGACCGCCCCAGTCAAGACGGGCGATCTGGAGGCTAAAGATTTCATCGATCCACAAGCTGTAGGCGGTAAGATGCCAAAGTCGAGTTGTGACGAACAACCCCACAGCCAACGCGAATACAGCAGAAGCGGCTTTGGTAAAGACGGGGGCATCCGCCTTGTCCATCCTCAGCAAGAAATGATTTAAACTCATCTTAAAATTGTCCGGGAGGTGTCAGGACTTTTGTGCAAATGTCCATCACGTTCATCGCTTGCTCTCTTCTTGCTCATCGGGGTAAGGATAGCAACGGAACAAAAAGCGACGCTGGACGTATAACAACAGAAACACGTTCAGTTATATCTAGCATTAACAACATTTAGAGACAGCAGCAAGTTATACTCAGCTTCGCCGCTTCTA
>JACCTF010000950.1 GCA_013812565.1 Pyrinomonadaceae bacterium
TTTCAGTTCGCGCGAAATCTGCGACACCTCTTGCTGCCTGGATTCAACACGCCGGGACGAGCCGGACATTAGTTGCAGATAATCAATGATAATTAGATCGAGTCGTTTTTGTTCGGTGGCAAGACGCCGGCATTTAGCGCGCATCTCTAAAATGGAGATGCCCGGCGTGTCATCGATAAAGATCCTCGCCTCGGCGAGCGTGCCGAGGGCTTTCGCCAGCTGCGCCCACTCTTGTCGCGAGAGAAAGCCGCTGCGAAAACGATGCGCGTCAATCCGGCCTTCCGAACATAGCATACGCATCACGAGCGACTCCTTCGACATCTCCAGCGAGAAGACGCCGACCACGGCTTGCGCTTTCAGCGCTGCGTTCTCGGCTATGTTCAAACAAAGGCTGGTTTTCCCCATCGAAGGTCGAGCCGCAATGATGATTAACTCGGAGGGCTGCAAACCGGAGGTTATCTGGTCTAAATCTCTAAAACCGGTGGTCAGGCCCGTCAGCATCGCCGAGCGTCCGGCCATCTCCTGAACTTTTTCTAACAATTGATCGGCAATCGGCTTGATATGCGCGAAACCCTGTCGCGTGCGTTCTTCGGCCAGCGCAAAGATCATTTGCTCGGCATGATCGAGGATGACCTCCGGTTCGTCCTCTTCCTCCAGCGCTTCACTCGTAATCTTGTTGGAAGCTTTGACGAGCCGGCGCATCAAGGATTTCCCCCCCACCATCGCCGCGTAGTGCGCAATGTTCGTGAAGTGCGGCAGACCGTATGTCAGGTTGGAGACGAAAGCCAGGCCGCCAACCGAGTCGAGCGTGCCTTCCCTGCGGAGTTCTTCGCCAAGCAGAATCGGGTTGATCTCTGAACCGCGCTCGCTCAAAGCGATCATCGCGCGGAATACGTGGTAGTGCGCGCGGACGTAGAAGTCTTCCGGCTTGAGGAGTTCGATGGCTTGGTTGACAAGGTTGTTATCGAGAAGGATTGCGCCGAGGATTGCTCGTTCGCTTTCGGCACTGTGCGGCAGCGGGCGTTCGAGCAACTGATTGCGTGCAGAGTCACCGACTAGGTTTGCCATCGAAAGATTCTGGGGTAATAAAGGGATACCGACAAACAAAACGGCTGTAAGCCACACACCCTTCTTGCTTGCCTATTGAAAGCAGAAGTGGACCGCTTACAGCCGCGCAATATACTACATCGACCGAGGAGGCGACAACGCTTAGTCGCCCCTCGCCCCTACGGTCGAACAATGAATTTATTCGGTGGCAGCTTCAGAAGGTGCTGCAGTCTCCGGTGTCTCAACCGGTTCCGCTGCCTTAGCCGTACGCGCGCCGCCTTCGGGCGTAACGGTTACGGGAATATCGATTGAGACTTCACGATGCAGACGCACTTGAACGGTGAAATCACCAGCCTCTTTGATCGGTTCGCGAAGGATGACGCGACGACGATCCACTTCATAGCCCTGCTGCTTCATTGCTTCGGTAATGTCCATTGAAGTGACCGAGCCGTAAAGGATGCCGTGTTCGCCGACGCGGCGCTCAAAGTTAAGGCGCAGTTTGCTCATCTCCGCCGCTTGCGCTTCAGCGCCGCCGCGTTCGCGAGCCTCGCGGCGAAGCAGCGCGGCTCGTTCTTGTTCAATTTGGCGAACGTTGCTCGCCGTTGCCTCGACCGCAAGCTTGCGTGGTAGTAGATAGTTGCGCGCATACCCGGCTCTGACTCTGACGATGTCGCCGCGCCCGCCCAAACTCTCTATGTCCTCGCGCAATAATATGTTTGTAGTAGCCATCTTCTCTCCTCTTGTTAACCTACGACGTACGGAAGAAACGCGATGTTGCGTGCGCGCTTAATAGCTTCGGCGAGCATTCGTTGATGTGTCGCGCACGAACCCGACAAGCGGCGTGGCAGAATCTTGCCTCGCTCGGGAATGTAGTTTTGCAACAGCCTTACGTCCTTAAAATCTATCAGGTCAACTTTGTCGATGCAGAAGCGGCAGATTTTGCGACGCCTCGAACGACGTCCGGCGGCCCCGCGGCCACCCCCAGCCCCCCCACGCCCAGGGCCTTGGAACTGCCCACCAGGACCTTCATCATCCGTATCAAAATCACGTTCTCGATTATTTGGATAATCCCTTGACATCTCTCTCTCCCCTATCTTTCAAAAGGCGACGCACCACGGAATCGTTACCCGTGGCACACTTCCGTCGCTGTAGTTCAAGTTGATCTGAGTCACTCGGACGAAAGCCCCGCTATGCATTGTCACCCGCTTCGGCCTCTGGTCTGCTGGTGGCGCTTCTTCCCTCGGTAGGTCGGGCGAATGGGCGCTTGCTTGCTTTGCGTGCGCGGCGGTCCCGGAACTTTTCAGCGCGGCGGCGGTCTTCGTCAACGCGTATGGTCATATACCGCACGACTTGATCGTTAACGCGCATACGCCGTTCAAGTTCCGCGATTTCGCGCCCCGTGCCTTCCATTTCATACAGCACGTAGGTGCCTTCGGTTTGCCGTCCTATGGGATATGCAAGCGTACGCCGCCCCATGTTTTCCACTTTGGTGAGGCGTCCGCCTTGGTCGGTGATTATTTGCTGAAGATTTACGCTTAAGGTGTTTACCTCATCTTCAGGCACTTTAACATCAACGATGAAGATGATTTCGTATACTCTATTTTCCAATTGTAGTCCTCCTCTTGGATGTCTAGCCTCACCTCATAGTGGATGAAGCAAGAAGGAAATTAATAAGTGATGAGTCATGTGAGATAAGTCATGAGTGCCAAAACAAAAGCTCTTTCTACTCATTACTCATCACTACGATTATGTTGCGCCATTGCTTTGTCAATGCCGTCTCGCAGGATGGAACGTAGCGCTGCGGCACTGCGCTCTAAAGTTTCTTCCACACCAGCGCGTACGCTTTGCGGAAACTTATCCAATACAAAAGCGGCCGTGTCGCTGACGGGATGTTCCGGTCTAATGCCAATCCGTAAACGGATGAACTCCTCGGTCTTGATCGCTTGGATTATCGACTTCAAACCATTATGACCGCCGCTCGAACCGCGCGGACGCAAACGGATATGTCCAAACGGTAATGCTAAATCATCGCTTATGACGATCATCTTACGAGATGTCTGCGACAAACGTTTGTGGAGGAGACAAGCAACTGCATCGCCGCTTTTGTTCATGAAAGTCTGCGGCTTGACGAGTTCGACTGTCGTTGCTTCAATCTCCGTGCGCCCAATCAGCGCTAGACATTCCTTGCGCTTCACTTCTGTCCTTGTTTCTTGCGCGAGGAAATCTATCAACAAGAAACCAAGATTGTGGCGCGTCCATTCGTACTGTGCGCCTGGATTACCAAGCCCGACGACAAGCATAGGAATTTGCGATTTCGGATCACGGATTGGTGATTGTCAAAGACAACAATCCAGCGCGCTCAATCGTTCTATCAAATCCGAAATCCCTTCACTCTTCTTCCTCTTTCTTGCCCTTGCCGATCACTTCAGGCTCGGCTGGTTCGCCTTCAACTGGAACAGGCGCGGCGATTTCTTCTTCCTTGACAATGCCGACGGTTGCCACCACCGTCTCCGGCCCTTCAAGGATTTCTATCTTCTCATTGACCGGGATGTCCGAGACATGGAGCACATCATGCACACCGAGGTGTGAGACATCTACGTTTAGCGCGTCAGGAATGTCTCGTGGACTGCACCGAATATCGATCTCACGAAGAAGTTGTTCGAGCACGCCCTCTTCTTCGCGTACGCCGGTCGGTTCACCCGTGAGATGTATGGGAACTGTAACCTCGATCTTCTGTCCAAGCACCAAGCGCTTCAGATCACCATGTATTAGCCGACCCTTCACGGGATGTATTTGGCGATCCTGAAACATCACTTCGCTTGCGCCGACACCTTCAACGTCTAAGGTAAAGATCGTGTTATGCCCGGTCTCTGTCCGAAGAATCGCGGCCAACTCGGCGAGCGGCGCCGCGGCGGAGAGTGTTTCGCCGTCACCGCCGTATACCGTGAGGGGTACAAATCCGGCACGGCGCAAACGTCGGGCATCGTTCTTGCCGCGCCCCTCGCGCCGCTC
>JACCTF010000964.1 GCA_013812565.1 Pyrinomonadaceae bacterium
CTCAATTTCGCGCAAGATTTGGAGTTTAAAGTCGCGGGTAAATTGACGTTTTTTGAGAGTCATCGTTAAGTCTCCTATTTCTGATATAGAAGCTTAACTTGTTGTCTCATTCAAGGGGTGCAGTCCATAATGCCGGTTGAACTGCTTCGTCCGTGGCGAGGTACGACAGATCAATCCACCCCATGGTGTTGATGCTGCTATCGGGGTTCATCATCACCGCCCTGTCCTTCGCCAAAACCTATCAGAGCTACGTTACACACCAGTGTAACGTTGGTGTAGTGGTAACATCGAACGTATCATAATTTCCTATTTCGTTGCGGATGAGGTTTTCGATAGGGACAGGTAATCTCGCGCGAAAAGGCAGCAAAGCGAAGATCAGCGTCTCTTGCCACTAATTGAAAAGCACGGCTCGTACCTTGAGATATTGTCAACTTAACGGGCTAGCGATGCAAGTGATCGGATGCGGGCTTCTCCCCCGGATTACACTGGTTTTCATTCTCTTTTGCATAGACGCAATCCCACGGGGCGCGATGTTCACCTCTCATACCTTCGATCCGCTCCCTCCAACGACGATGACAGGGAGACTTTTTGATATCCGACCGTATAAGCTTTTAAACTCTCTTATCACTTATGCTTCAGCTAAACCACCTGCTCTGGGTTCGACATTTCCTATAGCCGAGAACCGCACGCGATTTAGAAGCAGCGCGTTGAGCGTGACGGTGACAGTCGAGGCGCTCATCGCCAGCGCCGCCCATTCGGGACGCAGGAGCAATCCCAGCGAAGGGTAGAGCGCTCCCGCAGCGATGGGGATGGCGATGAGGTTGTAAATTGCCGCCCAGAAAAGGTTCTGCTTGATCTTTCCCCGCACCTTGCGGGCGAGTTGGATGGAACGCGACACGTCAGCCGGGTTGTTCTTAACGAGCACCACGTCCGCCGTCTCAACCGCCACATCCGTCCCCGCTCCGATGGCAATTCCAACTTCCGCTTGGGCAAGCGCCGGAGCGTCGTTCACACCGTCGCCGACCATCGCCACCTTGCGCCCTTCCCGTTGCAGCTTCGTCACTTGCTCCGCTTTATCTTCGGGCAGCACTTCGGCGATCACCGTATCCATTCCGAGTTGTCGCGCCACCGCTTCCGCCGTGCTCCTGTAGTCGCCGGTCAGCATCACCGTCCGCACGCCGATTCCGTGCAGACTATTGACCGCCTGCCTCGCGCTCTCGCGGATGCGGTCGGCGACTGCGACCACCCCGGCGGCACGCCCGTCAACAGCGATATACATTGCGGTCTTAGCGTCCGAAGCGAGCACCTGAACCCGCTCTTCAAGTTCGCCCAACTCGATGCGCTCCCGCTCCATCAGCTTTTTATTCCCGACAAAAACGCGACGCCCGCTGACCTGCGCTTCGACGCCGTGTCCGGGAATCGAATTGAAGCTTTCGGGAGAGTTGACTTCGATTCCACGCGCACGCGCGCCTTCGACGATGGCTTCGGCGAGCGGGTGCTGCGAAGGTTTGTCGGCGGAAGCGACGAGACGCAACAACTCGTTCTCAGTAAAACCGTTTGCCGTAATGATGTCAGTCAGCGCAGGCTTGCCCTCGGTGAGCGTTCCCGTTTTGTCGAAGATAACCGTGTCAATCCCGGCGGTCGCTTCCAGAGCGGTCGCGTTCTTGAACAGCACTCCCTCACGCGCTCCCTTGCCGACGCCGACTGTGATGGCGGTCGGCGTGGCGAGCGCCAAAGCGTCGGGACAGGCGATGACGATTGTCGAGACGGCGGCGGTCAGTGCGAACAAGAATCCTGCGTCGCCGATGAAGTACCACACGGCGAAAGCGAGCAATCCCGAACCGATGGCAACGAAGACAAGGTATTTGCCCGCCGTGTCTGCCAACCTTTGCGCCGGAGCTTTACTTGCCTGCGCGTTCTGCACCATCTGCACGATTCTTGAGAGCGCGGTATCAGCTCCGACGGCGGTAGCTTTGAAGTTGAACGCGCCCGTTTGATTAACAGTGCCGCCGGTCACTTTCGCTCCTTCGGTTTTAGCGACGGGGACAGGCTCGCCCGTAATCATTGACTCATCAACATAAGACGAGCCAGAGCTGACTTCACCATCTACGGGAACGCGGTCACCGGGGCGCACCACAATTTCGTCGCCGACCGCAACATCGCTTAACGGAATCTCTTTCTCTTCGCCGCCTCGCTTCACGCGGGCGGTCGTCGGCGCGAGTTTCAAGAGAGCTTCGACGGCTCTGCCGGTTGCAAAACGGCTGCGCATCTCCAGCCAGTGCCCGGCGAGGCTAAAGGTCGTGAGCATCGCCGCCGCTTCATAGAAAACTTTGCCCTCGAACAGAAAAGTCGCCGCCACCGAGTAGGTGTAAGAGACGAGGATGCCGAGCGCGATCAACGTCATCATGTTCGCTTCGCCCTGACGCAGAGCGCGCCACGCGGCGGAGATGAAAGGCTTCCCTCCCCACCACACGACTGGCGTGGCTAACAGAAACCCGAACCACGCCATCGAAAGACCGAACGGCGGCATTGGGTGCAAGCCGACGAGCGCTCCGAGGTGCGAGAAAGCCATTAGCGGCAGCGAGAGGATGAGCGAGACGACGAAGCGGCGCAGCATGTCGCCTACCATTGCCTCGCCGTGCCCCGCGTGCGCGTCGTGACCACCGTGTTCATCGTGCCCCATTGCGGCGTGTTCACCGTGACTACCGTCTTTGCTGTGTTCGGCGTGCGCTGCTGCTGTCGCGTGCGCTGCGTGTCCGGTTTGGGAATCGGGTATGTGGTGAGATTCGTGCTTCGCTGCCGCCCCGTGTTCGACGTGAGTAGCGTGCGTTGCGGCGACTGCTGCGGTAGTGGCATGTTGTTCATGCCCGGCGGCGGAGCCTTCCGCGTCAACGTGATGAGTGTGCTGAGAGTGCGCCGTGTGGCATGCGTGCATCGCGCTTTGGCTGCGCTCTGCCACATCATTGGTCGCCGTTGCCGCCTTTGTCGTGTCTTGCGGCGCGCGGTCGTCTGCGCCGATGCATGGGTGTCCGGCGTGCGACTTCGAGCCGGGGCGCGGCTTGCAGTCGCACCTGTAACCGTTGGTTCCTAATTGCGATTGGATTTCTTCGGGCGCAATCTCTGCCGGGTCGTAGCTCAGATGAGCCACACCGCGCGTGCGGTCGAGATGAACGCCCTTAACGCCCGCCAACTTACGGAAGCGGTTTTCAAGGTCGGCGTACTCGCTCGCGTCATGCGCGTTGCGAATATCAACTTCAATGACCGCCGCCTCTGCCGACATAACTGACATCCTGTCTTTACTCATCATCATTCTCACGTTGCTGACCCACAGCCGGATGATGATCTGAGCCGAGCGTCCACCCGGGCGGGTCACTCGCCGGGAATGTATCTTCCACGTTAGCGTCTATCTCCCTCTCGCTCATCTCGTCCGCGCCTTTATCATCGAGCGTGTGCGGTAAGTCATTCGCATCTTCTGCTTTCATCGCAGCCCCTCCATATCTTTATTCAGAAGTTGACACAACCAGCGATTGATATTCAGGGTGGCGTTTCAGATAAACGGCGACGAAGCGGCACGTCGGCACTATCTTGAGATTCTCTTCTTGAACAATCTCGAATGTTCCTTTGACCAGACGGCTTCCGATTCCCTTCCCCTCAAATTCTTCGGGGACTTCCGTGTGCGTGTGCGCGAGCATGCCTTCGCCCGCCTCCGTGTAATCAATGAAAGCTGTCTTACCTTCGTCAAGCGTCATCTCGAAGCGATGCTTCTGTTTGTTGTCCCTGACCGCATTTTCCTTACCCATTCTTATTCAACCTCCCTGTCCTTCTTTGGCTTTCTGCGTGGCGATGGCTTCCGTGAACCAGAGCAACTCGTCAATGAAAGATGTGGCGCGCTTCTCGTATGACTCATCTGTCGGATTACCCTCTAAGTCGAAACTGCTCTGCACGCTTGAGACCGGGAGCGCCGCCGGGATCGGGAAAGCACCCATGCCGATGGCGACCAGCCGCAGTTGTGCGAGACAGTTTAGACCTCCGAAGCCACCCGCCGAGACCGTGACGATGCCGAAGGGTTTACGTTTGTACTCCGGCAAGAGGTAGTCGAGCGCGTTCTTCAATACGCCCGGATAGCCGTTGTTGTACTCCGGCGAGACGATGACAATCGAATCGGCGCGATCTATCTTCTCGCCGAATTCACGAAGTCCGGGCGGCGGGTCTTCGTTGAAGCGAAGTCGCTCTTCCATGATGGGAAAGTTATATTCCGCAAGGTCGAGTATCTCCGTCTTGATCCTGTTTGTTCGCTTCATTCGTTCAGCGACGAAGCGCGCCACCTTCGGACTCTGCCTGCCACCACGGCGCGTGCTGCCGAGAATCACTGGTATGTAGAACACCCTTTTAACCTCCTCTAGCGGTTGGCTGCCGACATCATCGCTTCCGGGTAGCGTGCGCCCGCCGCGACGCCTTTCGGCGCGATCTCGTCGATGCGGCGTAAATCCTCCGGCGTCAACCGCACTTCGAGCGCGGCGACGTTTTGTTCCAAGTACTTGCGCCGCTTCGTGCCGGGAATCGGCACGATGTCTTCGCCTTGCGCGAGCACCCACGCGAGCGCGAGTTGCGCCGGGGCGCATCCCTTCTCCGCCGCGATCTTCTCTATCTGGCTGACCAGTTCGAGATTCTTATTGAAGTTCTCGCCCTGAAATCTAGGACTCATACGGCGAAAGTCATCCGGCGCGAAATCGTCGAAACTCTTGATC
>JACCTF010000565.1 GCA_013812565.1 Pyrinomonadaceae bacterium
GTCTGCGCGATGCCGTGCGTGTAGAGCACTTCGTTAACCATCACGGTGCCCGCTTCGATACGCGACGCAATCTTCCGCCCGCGTGCAACATCACGCGTCCAAACGCTGGCCGTTAAACCGTAGCTGCTGTCGTTTGCAAGCCCAACCGCTTCATCTTCCGTTCTGAAAGTCATGATCGGCAGCACTGGACCAAACGTCTCATCGCGCATTACGAGCATCGTGTGGTCTGCGCGGTCGAGCACCGTCGGCTCATAGAAGGAGCCGGGAAGCGTGCCGTTGCGATTGCCGCCCGTGAGCACGCGAGCGCCGCGGGCGACTGCTTCGTGCACATGTCCTTCGACTGTTTGGAGTTGCCGTTCGCTCGACATTGCGCCGATGTCTGTACCGGCATGTGTCGGGATGTTCTGCCGCAAGGCTTTGGTCTCTTCAACCACGCGCGCAAGGAACTGGGGTGCAATCCGTTCGTCCACATAGCACCTTTCAACCGAGGCGCAGGCTTGCCCCGAGTTGGCGAACGCGCCCCACACGGCGGCGCTCGCGGCCACCCGTATGTCCGCATCCTCCAACACAATCATCGGGTCTTTGCCGCCGAGTTCGAGCACCACAGGCACAAGACGTTTGGCTGCCGTCTCAGCAACATGCTTGCCTGTCGCGACACTGCCGGTGAACATGATCTTGTCAATCGAAGCTTCCACCAGTGCCTGGCCGGTTGAACCGTCGCCGGTCGCAACCTCCAGCAACCCTTCGGGCAGTCCGGCGCGGTTGAAAACTTCGCCGATCTTGACCCCGGTGAGCGGTGTCAACTCGCTCGGCTTGAGCACCACACTGTTACCGGCCATCAGCGCCATCACAACTTCGCCGAGCGGAATGGCCCAGGGAAAATTCCACGGCGAGATGATGCCGACTACGCCAAGCGGGCGATAATGGATATTCGAAGATCGGCCCATCAAGCCGTACTGTCCGATGTCTACTTTTTCATCGCGCAGTAATCGTGCAGTGTGGCGGGCAAAGTGCTGCATCAGATCGAGCGTCGGCACAATCTCCATCGAGACCGCTTCGGCGATGGGTTTGCCTGTCTCGCGCGAGATCAGTTCGGCAATTGATTCCATCTCATCAAGCGCGATCTGTCTGGCTCGCATCACAATGCGCCCGCGTTCGCGAAAGGAGAGTTTGGCCCACTGGCCTTGCGCCTCGCGTGCATGCCGGACGGCTTCAGTGACTTCTGCCGCTGAAAGAAGCGGCGCACGCCCGATCTCCTCGGCGGTCGCCGGATCAAACGAGATAATTTCGCGCGTTGCCGTCATTTCGTTTTGGAAAGCAGGAACAACCATCGATTCACTTCCTTGTCCGCGGATTATCGCGCAGCAAGCATGGCAAGCGAAAGTCCACCCACGCGAATAGGAGCGCAGATTTCATTCTGTGAGTGGAATGGTTGCCACAGACTGAATGTCTGTGCCACCTCGCTTGTGTGCATCAATTCAGTAGCGCGTATGCTATTGGATTGGCTTTCCCGACGCATCGCACCTGGTTACAATACGTCGCTGCCGAAAAGGGCATGCTGCTTTTTCAACTCACAGTTGAGGAGACACTTAATGCGACGACCGCAACTCGCGCAATTCATTGAGCGTATGGAGTCTGACTCCGTCGCCATCATCCCCAGCGGACGTGAGACTGTACGCTCAAACGATACCAACCATCGCTTTCGGCAAGACTCTGACTTCTATTACTTAACCGGCTTCGGTGAACCTGAGTCAATTGCCGTCATCAGACCTTCACACAAAGAGCACCCGTACATGCTCTTTGTTCGTCCGCGCGATCCGGAAAAGGAGACGTGGGAGGGGCGGCACGCCGGGGTCGAGGGTGCCGTCGCAGAGTACGGCGCTGATGCGGCCTTTCCCATCAGCGAGTTTGCGGCGAAGCTCGCTGAGATGCTCGACGGCACACGCAATCTCTACTACCGTCTCGGCATCCACCCGGAACTCGACGATCAAGTTATTAAACAGATCGCCAATATGCGGGCTGGTGCGCGGCGTGGTGTGCAGCCGCCGGAGGTGATCACCGACACGAGCGTGATTGTGCACGAGATGCGGCTTATAAAAAACGATGATGAGCTTGCTTTGATGAAGCGTGCGGTTAAGATCACGGTCGAAGCCCACTTGGAAGCGATGCGTGCGACCAGACCCGGCACGAAAGAGCATGAGCTTGAAGCTTTGATCGACTACATCTTTCGCCGCAACGGTGCGACGGCTCCCGCCTACAATTCGATTATCGGCGGCGGCGCAAACGCCGCCGTGCTTCACTACACGCGCAACGACCAGGTGCTTCATGACGGAGATTTGGTGTTGGTTGATGCGGGCGCAGAGTATCAAGGGTATGCGGCGGACATCACGCGCACCTTTCCCGTGAATGGCAGGTTTAGTGCGGCGCAGCGCGACATCTATAACCTTGTGCTTAACGCCGAGCTTGCCTGTATTGCGATGGTCAAACCGGGCGTTCGCGTCAATGAACTTTATAATCGTTCGGTGGAAATTTTAACCGAAGGCATGGTCCGCCTCGGGTTGCTCACGGGCGATCCGGCAAAGCTGATCGAAGAAGGAAAGCACAAACAGTTCTACATGCATCGGCTCGGCCATTTCATTGGGATGGACGTACACGACGCCGGGCGCTACTTCATCCGCGGCGAGTCGCGTCAGCTTGAGGCGGGCATGG
>JACCTF010001001.1 GCA_013812565.1 Pyrinomonadaceae bacterium
TATCGTTTGGTCACCGCGGAAGAGAGCGATCCGCAGGCCGGATTGATCTCCACGACCTCGCCAGTCGGTCGGAGCTTGATGGGACGAGAAGAAGGCGACGAAGTTGCCGTGCAAACTCCTAACGGGCGACGCCATTTTGAAATTCGAAAGCTGTCAACTCTCCATGATGAGATAGCGAACAAGTCTTTACCGGAAACATGATTGACATTGTTTACAGTTATCACTCAATTTCAGACGGCGGTTCTCACCATCTTCCTTAGCATCTTCTCGACAAAGTGTTTTAGAGATTTTTATGATGTTTCCCTTCATCACACGTCGGTTCTTAAAGAGTCGTCCGGTGTGTGCCGTTTGTAAGAAGAAAGGTTAAGAGTTGTTTGGTGCAAGCATTGGCCGCGGCGCAGGACGGATCATCACAGCGATGGTCGCGGCTCTCGCACGCTCCTCGATCAACCCCAATCTGCTCACCGTCACCGGCGTTTCAACCAACGTTTTGTGCGGACTCTTGTTCGGCTTCGGCTACTTTTTCTGGGCCGGAATTATTCTGATCGTCGCCAATCTCTTTGACATGCTGGACGGCCAAGTGGCGCGCCTGAGCGGTCGTGTCACACGCTTTGGCGGCTTCCTCGATTCATCGCTTGATCGTCTGTCGGACATGGTCGTTTTCGTCGGCTTGATGGTCTTCTACGCACGCGATACGGAATTTCATTCGACGCTCAACGTCTTTCTCGCCGGAGCCGCGTTGATGGGATCAGTCATGGTCAGTTACGCAAGCGCACGCGCTGAAAGTTTAATACCTAAATGCGACGTCGGCTTCCTGCGGCGTCCCGAACGTGTGGTGCTGTTTATCATCGGCGCGCTGACGACCCATCCGGAATCGTCCAATCCTTTCCTCAATCGAATGCCCGCTGTGCTATGGATTCTTGCAGTAGGTTCCTACTGGACATTTGCGCACCGCATGTATCACACGTGGCGCGAGGTCAAACGAAGCGAAGCCGCTTCGACTGCGCCGGCAGCGCCAACTGCAGGTGGCCCAGAGCCCGACCGCCGTGCAAGCCCCCAAGTCACTCCTAAAGCTTCCGCCTCACATTAACAGAAAGCTTCATTATCAATGATTGTTACTGCACTCTCGCCCATCGCTGCCACGGGCGACTGCCGCGCACACCGTAAGTGAATTAAGCTGTGAACATTCTGAACTACTTCCGAAGAAAAAAAGTTGACGATCAAGCAACACAACGCGCTCGCCTTCTCGCTGGAGGGCGCATCACAGAAGGTAGAATTATCGACATCACCACCGATGCTAACGGTGCGTTGACGAACATTTTCTATACCTATCAAGCGGGCGGCGTTGATTACGAATCATCGCAGATGCTCGATACGGAACAGCAGCAACGTCTAACAAACTT
This sequence comes from Pyrinomonadaceae bacterium, assembly GCA_013812565.1. Classification (GTDB taxonomy): domain Bacteria; phylum Acidobacteriota; class Blastocatellia; order Pyrinomonadales; family Pyrinomonadaceae; genus JACCTF01. The sequence goes on from JACCTF010001001.1 coordinate 1,404, forward strand.
CGTGCTCGGCACGACCGTCACCGTTCGCTTCGACCCACGTCAACCAGGCAATTCGATTGTGGTCTAGAAGCAGATGTCAGATGCTAGATGTCAGATGTCAGTAAGAACGTCAGTCTTTCACTAACATCCGACATCTGACATCTATCTTTTATGTTTCGCAAAATTCTGATTGCCAATCGTGGTGAAATCGCTGTGCGCATTATTCGTGCGTGTCGCGATCTCGATGTCTCGCCGGTGGTTGTTTACTCGGAAGCCGACCGCGCGGCGCTTCATGTGCGCCTTGCTGATGAGGCTTACGAGATTGGCCCGGCCCCGTCAATCGAGAGCTATCTTCGCATTGATCGCATTATCGAGGCGGCGCATCGAAGCGGCGCGGAGGCCGTTCATCCGGGCTACGGCTTTCTCGCCGAGAACGCGGATTTTGCTGGAGCTGTGGGGAAGGCAAACCTGGTTTTCATTGGCCCGCCCGTTGAAGCGATGGAGATGATGGGGTCGAAGATTAACGCCAGACGTGCGGCGATGGAGGCCGGAGCGCCCGTCGTGCCGGGCACCACCGAGCCGCTTGCTTCCTATATGGAAGCGCGTCTAGTGGCAGCGCAGTTTGGCTATCCGGTGATGCTTAAAGCTTCGGCTGGCGGGGGCGGAAAAGGCATGCGCTTGGTCACCGCCGAAGACGAACTCGCCGCGGCTTTTGAAGCAGCTCAATCCGAAGCCGCCGCGGCTTTTGGCAACGCCCAAGTTTATCTTGAAAAAGCCGTTGAGCGGCCGCGCCACATCGAGATACAGATATTCGCTGACCAGCACGGCCAAACAGTTCACCTCGGCGAACGCGAGTGCTCTATCCAGCGCCGTCATCAAAAGGTAATTGAAGAATGTCCATCACCAATCGGTGATCCATCCTTGCGTGCGCGGATGGGCGAGGCGGCCGTGAGCGTCGCCCGGGCCGCTCATTATGTGGGCGCAGGTA
>JACCTF010000572.1 GCA_013812565.1 Pyrinomonadaceae bacterium
GACTTGCAACGGTCGCTCCGGGACAGCAGACGCCGCGCCCGATGTTATGGTGGCTGGACGCGCGCGGCTGGAGCATGGTCGCCGGCGAGTACGTGAAGCTTATTTACTATTGGTGGCAACACCGCTAAAGAGCAATTCGGTAGGGGAGACAGCATGAAGACTTGGCAGACGAAAGACGATGGGTCGAGCCGGTCGTCGGTGCTCAGATTTCCTGATTGGAAGAGTTGGCGGAAGATGTCGGCTGGCGCGCTGCTCGGACTGTGCATCATCGGAGGATTGCTCCTTTTCTCGGCGCAGGGTTGTCTGTCCTTCTCACAGCAGGAGCGTCCGCGGCGTGTTTCGGCCCCGACTGCGGCGACGGCTCCGACCACGACCCAGGCCACGACTCAGGCCACGACTGCGACCAAGGCTGCGAACACAATCTCCGTTAAAGCCGGAGGCGATTTTCAGAAAGCCCTCAACGCGGCCCGGCCCGGTGACACGATTGTGCTGCAAGCCGGCGCTTCCTACACGGGCTCGTTCAGACTCCCTTACAAGCCCGGCACTAGCATTGACGCTGATTGGATCACGATTCGCACCTCGGCTCCGGATTCAAGCCTGCCGCCTGCCGGCACGCGCGTCACGCCGGCTTTCGCCCCCGTGATGCCGAAGATTCTCACCGTCGGTCGCGGCGAGCCGGCGATCCATACCGAAGCACGCGCCCATCATTACCGATTCTTGGGTGTCGAGGTCGGGCGCACGACGCCGCAGGGAGTCGTCTATGACTTGATCCAATTGGGCGATCCGTCGGGCGCGCAGGACACGCTCGACAAGGTGCCGCACCACTTTATCTTCGACCGCTGCTACATCCACGGCGATATGGACGGTGAACTCAAGCGCGGCATCGCTCTCAACAGCGGCGACACCGAGATCATCAACTCGCACATCTCTGAGTTCCACGTTAAAGGCCAGGAGGCGCAAGCGCTGTGCGGGTGGAACGGCCCCGGACCGTACCGCATTGAGAACAACTACATCGAAGCGGCTGGCGAGAATGTGATGTTCGGCGGCGCCACCGGCGGACTCGCTGCTCAAGGTTTAATTCCATCTGACATCGTGATTCGCCGCAACCACTTCAAGAAGCTTTTGGAATGGCGCGGGCGATGGACGGTCAAAAATTTGTTGGAATTGAAGAACGCGCGCCGCGTCGAGGTTTCCGGCAACGTCTTTGACGGCTGCTGGGCAGATGCGCAAGCGGGTTATGCGATTCTGTTCACGCCGCGCCCGAACGACAGCGGGCCGTCGGCGGTCGTGGAGGATGTCGAGTTTACCAACAACATCGTGCGTAACGTTGCGGGAGGCGTCCATATCGCCGGACGCGACTCGCTGTTCAGCGACCCGCATAGCCCACGTGGACGGCGGATAAAAATCATCAACAATCTGTTCGACATGGGAGCCGACTGGCTTGGCGGCGACGGGTGCTTCCTCAAAATCGGTGAAGGTGCAGATGACATCACCGTCGAACACAATACTATTTTGCAACTCGGTAATATCGCCAAGGCGTGGGGGCCTCCGGGTAAAAATTTAGTGTTCCGCAATAATCTGTCGCGCCACAACGAGTACGGCTTCCACGGCGACAGCGTCGGGACGGGTACACCGGCGCTAAAAACTTATTTCCCCGGCAGCATCTTCACCGGCAACCTGATGACGAAGGAACCCGGAGCGCAGGGAAATGTTGAGACGCTTTACCCGGCGGGCAACTTCTTTCCTGAGACACTCGATAAGGTCGGATTCGTTAATCTGCGGGCCGGGGATTACAAGCTACAGGCCGCCAGCCGGTACAAGCGCGCGACGAAGAATGGTCGGGACGTTGGTTGCGATTTCGACGCGCTGATAGCGGCCACCAAGTAGGAAGGCAAAAGTAACAAGGCAAAAGTAACCACCAGTCATGAGGGGGATGTTGTATTCCGCGAAAAGTAAGTGACTGGAGTTTGGCGAAACGATCAGCGGCTGCTGGAATATATTTTCATTGGCGAGACTCGTGAGGGTTGGCTCTGCATGATCGAACGTAATTGGTAATCGCGGTAGAGCGTCGGGTCGCCTTTCCGCCCGTCGACCGCAGCCATCGCAATATTGAATGCTTCGCGACACGTCGCAAAGTGAATCTTAAACTGTCCGCTCCGGTCGGCGTATTCAAGTACCTCATCCAGAAAACGGCGCATCGGTTCTCCAATGGTCACATCCTGGTCGAACGGGAAAAAACCGTGGCAGTAAAGCTTGACGAAAACCCATTCGGGCCGTCCCTGAACGGAAATCTCCGCACCCTGCCAGTTAAGAAATCG
>JACCTF010001045.1 GCA_013812565.1 Pyrinomonadaceae bacterium
ATTCTTAACTACGGGGTAGATCGTAAGCTGAAAGGGTTCAGCCCGGAAGAAGCGGTGTTTAGAGTAGAGATAGAGGACGGTGGGGTAGTTTTACGCCGCTTGGACAAAAGTGTGGCCCCCGGAACGCCGCAAAGTGAGTAAAGCGCACTCACGCAATAGAAGAACAATCCCCATGTACAGAAACTGCGTAGCGAGTACAGCAAAGTAAGGGTATCACTGGCTTTCGATCACACCATCAAGGTTGTAGTTATGCTACGGATAATTAGTATAACTGCCACATGCGGCATCCTTCTCGTGTTCTCCGCGTGCCTGTTCGGTGAGTCCCACTACGAACAGAGAATCAACAAAATCAGTCATCTATCGAGTTTTACTTCTTACGGTAAACACCTCTACTTCGGAGGTGGGGATCATCTTTACCGCATCGATACTTCAACACCATCGATAGAAACTATCTTTACGACTGACCGCGCAATGGTTGACCAACCGCTTATTGCCGATGGGGTTGCGTACTTCGGCGTCAACGCACATGTCGATCAAAAGGGTCGCATCGGTGAACCTAGCGGCTTCTTCGCTGTGGCTTTGCAGAGCCGTACAGCTTTGTGGAAGTTCACTTTTGAAGATGGTGGCTATGGTGGGTACGGTGTACCTCCGGCCATCGCTGACAATCGGATACTTATCTATGGCACAAATCTCCACTATCTAGATCGGGAAAGTGGCAAAGAGTTGTGGAAGGTAAACAACGAGTTTTTGAGCAACAATCAGGGCACTACACTTCCGTATGTTTACAAGGGTAATGCCTACTTCGAAAATCTTAGCTTCGTTAAAGATGTCTATACGAGGGATGGACAGTGGTCGAAGGTCGCGTTTGATGGCGGCCAACGGGAACCAATATCTTCTTTCACGGGGACATCAGGCGAGCATGTCAAGATAAGAGGACACGGTATTGGGACGCTGGTAGACGGCATCATTTATGTGACTTTTAGCTACCATGACGACTCTTACCTGACAACCCACTTCGGTGCCGTCGATCTTGAGAACCGAAAGCTTTTGTGGGAGGCCCAAGGCAGCGGTCTCAGGACCCGTCCAATTGTAAATGATAAATTGGTTTTCACTATCAGGGAGAATGCGATCCAAGCCCTTGAGAGACAAACAGGTAAAGTTGTCTGGAGTGACCCACTCGGGGAGATGGAAGTAATAAACGAGGAACAACCAGCTAAAAGGAGGTGGCAGGAGTATGCGGCTAGTTGGGCGCGGCGGCTTGCGGCCACCCGTGAGATGGTGATAGTTCAAGGCTCGCAAGGGATCGCGGCGCGCGAGGCTGCGACAGGCCAGTTATTATGGACAGTTAAGATCGAGTCAGAGTATAGCGACGTAGAACCGTTGATCGTCCGGCAACTGGTGATTACAAGCCACATAAAAGATTGCTCTGTGATTGCACTTGACCCAAGAACGGGGAAAGAAGTGTGGCGCATCAAAGTACCTGATTGCAATTCCTACTACATCAATAGAAGTTGATAGAAACTTGTCTGCGAAAGTGTGTGACACCTTTCTCACCGGAGATGAAGCAGAGAGGGTTTAGCCCAGAGGAAGCGGTGTTTCGTGTCGAATTGATGTTCAAGGACTCGCTGATTCTATGTTCGCAGAACGGATCAGAGGTGTGTCCGCCGAAGAGATACCATTAGATTGGCAAATGCAAATAAAGGCAGGATCGAAGTTCACCTTAGGGTCGAGGGAAGTTCGGGTTGTTCTTAACTTGACGAGCCTGCCACAGATGCCGCCGTTCATGTGCGGCAAGCAGCGCGAACCATTGCCCGAGGCTGAGTTTGACGAGCTTCGTTATTGGAGACACGATCTTAACGCGCGCCAGATCAATCCCGTTAGCTTCATGAATGCGCCGCTGTAGTTGATCTTGAAGCGTCATAAACTCCGGCACCAGTTCAGCCATCGAGCGGTCGGGCGTTGGAGCCAGAATCTTGGGGGCTTTACTCTTGAACCGAGGGGGCGGCTCCAGAAAACGAACGAACAGGTTGCCGAGGAAGCTGTGGCGGAAAGGGCCACGGCTAAACACCCCATCGGCGCGCGCCTGCTCTATCGTTTTA
>JACCTF010001046.1 GCA_013812565.1 Pyrinomonadaceae bacterium
GAGCGGATTTACAGATTAGATGCTACACGTAATGCACTTCACTGAATTTTGCGTTGCGCCTTAACGACAAGCAACTCGCTGGATAATGCACGCTCTCAGCAAACAACGGTTCCAAAAATACTTAGAAGTGCAGATGCTTCTTGCTTGTCACTTATCACTTCTGGGTCATGGCGATGTGGCGGCAGTGGCAGTATCGGGATTCTGGAAGATCGAGTCTTCCATTTTGATGCCGTAAGTGATAGTCAAAACATTCATCTCCTGTAGCGTCTTCCCCTCAGCGTAAAGCACCGTGCGGAACGGAACCAGCGTGCCTTGTGCGGTGCGATAGTCGTGAAATGTTTTTTTGTATTTGATGGGCGTGCCGCCGCTCACAGTCGGTTCTTCATACTCAAGCCAAAGTATGCGGCCTCGCAAAGCACTAATGTAATAACGCGTGCGCCGTTTCTCTTTGTCGGTGAGATCAAGCACCCATAAATCAACATTTTTCTGTTTTTCTTTGTTGACAAAGGTGAGAGTAGCACCGCTCTCCTTGTAGCGTAGCAGCGCATCGATGTCATGATGCAACTGCGCGAGAAAGTCTGTCGTGGCTTCTTGGCGCGGAGTAAAAGGAGTCCCGTTAATAATGCCCCAAACGCGCCCGCTGCCATAGATAAGCCCATACTCATTCGCGGGCATCTTTCGATCAAGCCGAACTTTGTCCTTACCGGTATCTTCACCCCGAATGAAGCGGCGTTCGTAGGTGCCTTCTTCTGGGCGGCCCTCCTCGTTGGTACGCGTTACGCGTCCGCGCTCAATGCCGTTGCGCCGGACCTGCTGCAATCCCGGACGCGAACCATAAACGAAGATCACGGTTTCCGCGATTTGTTCGGCGGTTGGCGTTTTATCTGTTTGAATACCGGCCATAACCGCACCAACGGACAGTTCTGTGCGCGAAACGATCAGCACAGTTAACAGCGCAAATGGAACGAAGCGTCGCAACACTGCTTAAAATCTCCTTAATGTATTTGAATGTTTTATTAAAGTTTAACCAAACAAAACCAACGAATTCTAACATAGACCGGGCACTGCTCATGCGGCAACGCGCTCGTGAACCCTCAAGAAGTATAGGGTATTGATGCTTCAACGCCGGTGCCCTGATGCCTGCCGCAGCATTGACACGCGGTAATCGTAGATGTAGATTGCTCGGCTTTTATCACCCTAGGACAAACGCCTTTGATAGGAGAGGACTTGTTCTGCTCCAAAGGAAGTTGATTATCACACTTTATGATCACCATCTTAACATTTGAGAAAGGATTAATACTGTGAAGAGAGTAGGCATTCTAGTTGGCCGTGAACTAACTTTTCCCGAAGCCTTAATCAAGAGCATCAATGAGCGCGGCAATGGGGAAACGATTGCTGAGTTTGTTAAGGTCGGGGGCGTGCGCTTGGATGAGCCGCACCGCTACGATTTGATCATCGACCGTATTTCGCACGAGGTTCCCTTTTACCGTGGTTTTCTGAAACGCGCCGCGCTCGAGGGCACAATCGTTGTCAACAATCCTTTCTGGTGGTCGGCCGACGATAAGTTTTTCAACTACGCCCTTGCCGCCAAGCTTGGCGTCGCTATCCCGCGGACGGTGCTGCTGCCGCAGAAGGCTTACATTGAAGGCGTCACCAACGAATCTCTGCGCAATCTTGAATTTCCGCTTCAGTGGCAAGCGATTGTGGACTACGTCGGATTGCCTGCCATGCTTAAACCCTTTAACGGCGGTGGCTGGAAGAACGTTTCGCGCGTCAATTCATTGGAAGAACTCTGGAGCGTGTACGACCAGACGGGCAGGCTCTGCATGACGCTACAGGAGATGATTCAATTCGACCACTTTGTTCGTTGCTACTGCATCGGGCAGGAAGAGGTGTTGATCATGCCTTATGATCCGACCAAAGTCTACCTGTCGGGTGAGCAGTATGTAAACGATCCGAACTATCTTTCAGCAGAACTAACCGAACGCATCACGAAGGATATTCTGACCATCTGCCGCGCGCTGGGTTACGATATTAACACCGTCGAATTTGCGATTTGCGACGGTGTTCCATATGCAATTGACTTCATGAATCCCGCGCCTGATGCCGATCTTCATTCAGTCGGTGAGTACAATCACAATTGGGTAACGAAGGCCGTCACCGATTTTGTTTTCAAGAAATTAGCTGAGCCGCAAGAGACTCGCACGCGCTATCGTTGGGATGCGTTGCTCAATCCTGAACCAACTTCGGCCATGCAATCATTGACGGCTGTTGCTTCGGCAGCCGAGCAAGCAGCGCGCACTATTGTGCCGAAACCCGTCCGCGAAATTCCCTCAGAGATCGCCGCCGGTGTCACCGCGTTTGTGAGCGAAGCGGCGGACGTGGTTTCCGATATTATCAACTCGGTTGTGCAACCAGAATCTCAACCACAAAACGCTAAGCAGAGCGCAAAGAGCACGCGCACCTCATCGGAGGCACCGCGCAACCCAACTCCAAAATCAAATTCATCGCGCAAGCGGAAGCCCACTTCAGAACCGCCTAAGATGTAAACATACTTGCAGGGGCATGACTTGACTGTAGATGTCCCTACTTCATTTACCTTCTCTGCTTTATTAAGGATGTTCATTGCCGTGTGCTTAAGCAGCGTTTCGCCCGGCTTCAAGGGGCGATCATTTCTTCGGAACGCAGCGCCTCAGCGACAGGAATTTCTAGGGCGAAGTTGCCGCGTGACGCGCCCGGTTCGGTGTAACGCAAATCGGCAAACTGCACAAGCGTCGCGCTCAAGCAACCCCCTTGAAGGCGCGTAACGGGAAAGCGCGCGAAGGCCAAAAGAATTTGCGCGCGCTGGTCTGCTGCTATTTGGCGATCAACCCATAGGGCTTCTTCGTCCGCTAATTTCTTGATCCGCAGAACGTCGCGCGCCACCGCGTCGTATCCATCCGAGTTATTCGTTACAAGTTCAAATCGGTAAGTCGCCAGGTTCGTCTCCATCACACAACGCCAGCGGAGAGGGTTGGCAAGCGTGGGCATGGCAGCAACTTTTACAACTTGCTCACGGTTTTCGGCTGCCACGTGCCCGGCAACGGCGCGTGCCTGCTGAAGTGCTTTGTGGTGCATTACGGAGAGTCCCGCCCAGTAGACAACCACTAGCGCCAGCGCCGCCGCCGCAATGGAAGCGCCCCACCGCGCGGCAAGTTGTGCGCGATGTGCAAACACCAGCCCAACCAGGCCAGCCGCCCATAGGACGCGCGAGACAAGCGGGTATTCAACATCGGAGCGCAACGGCAAGAGGATAATCGCCCCGGTTATGGCAACCGCAATGATGCTCCACGCCGCGACACGCCATTTTGTTGGCGTCGTCAGCAGAAAGGCCGCCCCGCCAAGACTAAGCCACAACCAGGGATCAATGATAAACACCAAATCGCCGTAGTACCACGCATCGCTCCACGGCAGAAGCGGTCGCACGCCGTAGTTGTTAGTCCAATCAAACAGCGGATGCGTCGCACTTAAAATTAGCGAAGCTAATAGCAACCCGCCGAAACGCGCTCGTACATCACGGCGCTTGATGCGCGCCACAATAAAATCTCCCACGTAGAAGACGACCGGAACAAGCACGGCGAGCACAAGCGTACCGATGATTGAATGCGTGATGCCGCGATGATGGTGAAGGTAGTTCCACTGTCCGTCGAAGGCCGCAACAATATCTGCGTCGGGTAAGTTGGCGGCGACGATACAGACTCCCGTGGCATAGGGAGACACGCGTTCCAGCCCAGCTTTAGCAGCAGCCAATCCGACGAGCGAATGCGTAAGGTTATCCATCAAGTAGGGGAGGTCAGATGCTGGATGTCAGATGACAGTATTTGCCTTTTCTAACATCCAGCATCTGACATCTAACATCTGCTCTAAAAAGGGAGGTTGCTCGCTGGTGGTTCCGGTGGAAGTTGAGCGGAGCGCGCCGGATCAAGACTCTGCAACTTTTGCGCCGCCTCGCGCACGGTAGGCGACTCCGGTAGCGGCTTTCCGTTTTGATCCTTTGCTTTGCGCGCTGACTCCACAATTTGGAAGATGATGTCTGCGGCTTCGTTTTTCTTACCTTGTCTTTCGTAGATCGCAGCTAGTCGTAAGTTGACGGTATCGTGGGGAACGAACTCATCCGATTGTTTGGCAAGTTCGCTGTAGAGAGCGGATGCTTGATCATACTGCCCATCCGCTTCGCGAGCTTGCGCTAAAGCAAACTTCGCCCAGCTGACTGTTTCTGTACCGGCATTCTTTGCCAACGCTTCGAGTTCGCTGAGACCGCGGTTGCGATCAAGCGGGAGAAGATTAACAGCCGCAAAGTAGCGAGCTTTCTCGCGGTATGGATCAGGGTATTTGGCGGCTACATTTTGAAACTCTTCAAACGCTTTCTGAGCCCTTTCTCGCTCGGTGGGAAAAGTGATCGCGCCCGGCACCGTAGTACCAGAAGCGGGTGAAGGTTCTACGCGCGCTTCAGCAATCTCAATAGCATGGCCGAGAGCGCGCCTAGCTTCATCGGCTCGCTGACCGCTCCACCAAGACCACAAACCGGCCAGCGCGGTGAGCGCGACAACTGCGGCTAAACCGTAGAGAATCGTTCGCCCACGTCCTTCAAGCTGGTTGCCGAGGCGGTCAAAGGCGTTCATTGTTGTATCGCGAAAACGATCATGTCGAAGTTCTCGCTGTCTTTTTTTATTGGGTTGCGCCACGTCTCTCCATGCTGCTTGAGCGTATCGGGTATGCTCTTAAACTATCACTAAATGCCTCGAAGCGCTCCACTCTAACGACGGCTACCGAACCTTGTCAAGCAGGTCCTGAAGGGTGGTTTGACTGCTTATAAGGCACATGCTACGCTCGCACAAAATCGAAGCCTACAGCCGAACTCTGTCGGCCAAACCTCAACGAATTGCGGAAGTCGCTCGGTCTCAACTCGATCAGTTAGCCAACTCTGAGGGTGCTTGCTCATCACACCACTTCATGAATTTCAGACCCCAACCATTTTTTGCGGAACAAACTGCGGGCAACCGGTGTCTAAGGGTGCGATGGTGCAGGAACAATCGGCAGATGTATGAGCCGCTTGCTGCCGCCGGAGGAGAACAGTGAGCTTCGTAGAGCCAATTGCCCTCGGCGCGCAGGCGGAACTCGAAAGAGTTGCCGCAACAACTTCTCTCGAAGATCGACTAAACGGAGAAGCACATTTTGTTGAACGCCTGCAAGCTGGTGAAGCAGCAGCTTTTGATCGTTTGGTAAGTGAACAATCAAGCGCTATTTATGCCTTGTTGTACCGTCTTACGGAGGACATGGAAGAAGCGCGTGACCTTGCGCAGGAAACCTTCCTTCAAGCCTTCCGCAACATCAAGCACTTTCGCGGTGATGCCGATCTTCGAACGTGGCTCTACCGCATTGCCATTAATCAAGCGCGTAATCGCTGGCGTTGGTGGCGACGACGACGACGCGACCAGACTTTATCGCTCGATACAAACGATGCAGCTAAGGATCTACAGTTTACCGAGGGCGGCGGCGATAAAGGGGTCGGCAACCCGGAGCAGCAGGCGCTGGCACGTGAACGCGAACGATTGTTGACCGAGGCACTTCGCGCACTGAAAAGCTCACAACGCGAAGTCGTTATCTTACGCGACGTTGAAGGTTTGAGTTATGAGGAAGTCGCGGCGGCCCTGGGAGTTGGCATCGGCACGGTCAAATCGAGGTTGTCACGCGGTCGCATGGAGTTGCGTCGCCGCCTTACTGGGATTTTGAATTTTTAATCGGCGATTACCGCTTTCTGAAAGCGGATTTCAAACTGCAAATCGTCCACTAAAAACTGCAATGTTTATCGGTTCTTTGAAGAGCGAATGGTTACCCTACCCCGGCTATTTGAATATCCCGGTGCCAAGGGATCAGGAAGCGAAGAAGAAAGTTTCGCGTGAGAGGAACTTCGGTCATCTCTGTCCGAGAAGCGCAGGCAACTTTGAAAACTGGGCCAGCAACACCCTTTTGTAGAGCGTTGTTTGCGGTTTGCGGACGGCGGCTGTTGTAACTAGCGTGAAGCGAACGAAACCGCTTCTCCTTAATAGGGAAGCAGCCGGGGTAGGCTAGCCATTCTATCTTTGGGTTATACGCTATTAAAGCGATGACGTGTGGGGAAATACAAAAAGCTTTTTCGTCGTACCTCGATGACCAATTGTCGCTGGCTGAGCGCGCTGCGTGCGATACGCATCTGCAAGGCTGTCCTGTCTGCCGCGCCCAAATGGCCGAGTCACGCTTGATTTTACGCCGTTTCGCGGCGCTCAGACGTCCCGCTGCCCCGCGCGTCGTTGATCTGCAGGTGAAAGACGATGGAGATGACGACCTCGTTCTGCGGCACGATCTGCAACATCTGTGGGCGGGTCTCGCGTCCGATAATCTTAATGTCTAATTTAGGACTTCCTGAATCCACGGATAAGAATTAGGCTGTGCCGAGTGCTGCCAGTTTCTTGATCGCGTGCTCCCACACCGCCTGATAGCGATACTGATC
>JACCTF010001056.1 GCA_013812565.1 Pyrinomonadaceae bacterium
TCTTCGTGACGACCTACACCTACCGCTTCCCGCGCTTGAACAATTGGGGGCGCATCGCCGACGCGGCCTTGTCGCTGTGGGAGGCGAGCGGCATCACGCGCTTCCAATCGGGCAATCAGTTCACGGTCACAGGCAATGCGGCCATCGGCACGCGCCGCGCGGATTACACCAGCGGCCAGATTGAACTGCCCACAGACGAGCGCACGGTCGACCGCTGGTTCAACACGGCGGCCTTCGCCGTCGCACCCGAATCACGGCTGGGCACGGCCAGCGTGCGCTCGGTACCGGGGCCGGGTTTGCAGTTGTGGGACTTGTCCCTACGCAAGCGGTTCGCGCTAACCGAGCGTTGGCGGCTGCAGTTTCAGGTAGACTTTTTCAATCTCTTCAACAAAGCGAACTTCTTGAACGTCGCCACCAACGTCTCGAACGCCGACTTCGGCACGATCACGAGCGCCGCGCCGGGGCGCAATATTCAACTGGCGTTGCGGCTGACGTTTTGAACATCACTAGCGGCGGTATGCGAAAATACTCTTGTTGATAATTCACGTGCGCTCTGAGTTGCAGGTTGCGAATGAAGACCAGCAGCAGCAAGAAGGCAAAACGATGAGCGAACGGAAGCTACGTGGGACGATCATCGGCGCGGGGTTCTTCGCCGGGTTTCAGGCGGAAGGCTGGCAGCGCATTCCCGGCGTCGAGATCGTGGCGGTCGCCGATCCGCGGATCGAGCGAGCACGAGAATTTGCTTCACGCTTCAGCATCCCGCGTGTCTACGCCGAAGCGGAAGCGTTGCTGCAAGGCGAGCAGCCGGATTTTGTGGACATCGTCACGCGCCCGGACTCACATTTGCCGCTTGTCGAACTCGCTGCCTCACATCGCGTGCAGATTATCTGCCAGAAGCCGATGGCGCCGACATGGAAAGAATGCGTAGCGATGGTTGAACATTGCCAGCGCGCTGACGTCCGGCTGCTCATTCACGAAAACTGGCGCTGGCAGCCGTGGTATCGAGAAGTCAAAAAGCTGATTGACGGGGAGGTTTTCGGGCGCATCTTTCACTTCGGCTTTTGCCTGCGCAACGGCGACGGGCGGGGCGAAGAGCTGTACACCGTGCAGCCTTATTTCCGAGAGATGCCGCGCTTGCTGATTTACGAAACGCTGGTTCATTCTGGCCGACGATCTGGGCTGGGGCGAATTGGGTTGTTACGGTTTGGACAAAATCAAAACGCCGAACATTGACCGGCTCGCTACGGAGGGGATGCGCTTCACGTCGGCGTATTGTGGTACGTCGGTTTGCGCGCCTTCGCGTGCATCGCTGATGACGGGGTTGCACATGGGACACAATCCCATTCGCGCCAACCGCGAAATCAGACCCGAAGGCCAGATGTCTTTGCCCAACGGCACCGTCACTGTCGCGCAATTGCTGAAAGAGGCCGGATACAAAACGGCAACCACGGGTAAATGTGGATTGGGCTTTCCCGGTTCGGGCAGCGAGCCGACGGATCGAGGGTTTGATTACAACTTCGGTTACAACTGTCAGCGCGAAGCGCATCACTATTACCCAAAACATCTCTGGCGCAACAAAGAGCGCGTCGCCCTGGACGGCAAGACTTATTCGCACGATGTGATCGTAGATGACACGCTCAAGTGGGTGCGGGCGAATGCGCGGCAGCCGTTCTTTCTCTATCTCGCTTTCACGATTCCGCACGCCGAATATGAAGTGCCTGATTTGGGAATCTACGTCGATCAGGACTGGCCTGACGCCGAAAAGCGCGTGGCTTCGATGGTGACGCGGATGGATCGCTCCATCGGGCAATTGCTCAATGTGCTGAAACAAACAGGCGCGGATCGCAATACCCTGATCTTCTTCGCCAGCGATAACGGCGCGATGGATTCGTACAAAGGGCATGACCTCGAATTTTTCAACAGCAATGGCCCGTGGCGCAGCTTCAAATGCAGCATGTACGAAGGCGGATTGCGCGTGCCGGCCATCGCCTGGTGGCCCGGAGAAATCAAACCCGGACAGGTCAGTGATGTCCCGTGGGCGTTTTGGGATTTCCTGCCGACGGCGGTTGATGCCGCTGGCGCGAGGCTGCCGAAGACCTTCAAGACGGACGGGCTGTCCATCCTGCCGCTGCTCGTGGGCAAGCGCCTGCCGCAGCGCGTGTATCTTTATTGGGAACTGCACGAACGCTTTTTTCAACAAGCGTTGCGGATGGGCGACTGGAAAGCCGTGCGTCCGGCGATCAACAAACCCGTTGAGCTATACAACCTGAAAACCGACCCAGCGTAAGCGCATGATCTGGCGGCAAAGCATCTTGAAGTGGTGCAAAAGATGATCGCGCTGATGCAATCCGCGCGCACTGATTCGCCTGACTGGCCAATCAAGGCGCCGCCAGAGAAGAAATAGCCGGGCAC
>JACCTF010000002.1 GCA_013812565.1 Pyrinomonadaceae bacterium
CGTCGTCATGCCGACCGGCGCGGTGTAGTAGCGGCGCACCGACTTCTTAAACTCAGAGCCGAAGCCCGGAGCTAGTTGCGCGTTTCTCGCCACGCCGGGGAAGCGCGTAACGCTTGATCCGCACTCGAAGCCATAGCCGCGAATAAATTTCGGGTGCTTCGTTTCTTTGTTCAGGTTTTGGAAGCGTGGAATGAAGAGCCCCGATGCTTTGCCGTCGCAGTCATCGGGTTTCGGATCGCGGCTCATCAAGACGGGGAAGAAGCCGGAAGCGCCGATACCGCCCCAGTGGTCTACGAGGTAATGGCCGAGCGCGCCCGACGAGTTGCCGATTCCTTTCGGATGTTGACGCGATTTCGAGTTGAGCAGAAGGCGCGTGGATTCGAGCGTCGAAGCTGCGACGATGATTACTTTTCCGAATGCCTCTTGCTCTTGATAAGTTACGCGGTCAACAAACGCGACGCCTTTCGCGAGGCCGGTGTTTGGATCAGCGATGATGTGACGAACAACCGAATTGGGCCGGAGCGTCATGCGACCCGTTGCCGCCGCAATCGGAAGCGTCGAGGCGATGGAATTGAACATCGCTCCGACATCGCAACCTTCGCCGCAATGGCCGCAGTAGTGGCACTGTGCGCGGCCGCGATGCGCACGGGTGAGCATTGACACGCGCGAGACAATCGCCGGGCGTCCGGTCTTGAGCGAGCCTTTCTTCAACAGTTGCTCGCCGCAGGTGAAATTCATCGGGGGAAGGAACTTTCCATCCGGCAGGTAATCAAGACCGTCGTTGTTGCCGCTGACGCCGACAAACTCTTCGGCGCGGTCGTAGTACGGCGCGATCTCCGCGTAATCGATGGGCCAGTCAACGTCGAAGCCGTCGTGGCTCGCCGCTTTGAAGTCGATGTCGCCGATGCGCCATGTGAGTCGGCCCCAGTGCAGAGTCTTTCCGCCGACGATGCGCGCTCTCACCCACAGGAAAGGCTTGCCGGGATCGGTCGTGTACGGGTGTTCAGTATCTTTAACGTAGAAGTGACGGCTGAAGTGCGAAGCGGTGTCTTGCATCCACTGCTCCTGCTGCTTCCAGCCGGGCGGGCCGTAACCGCGATACATCACGTCATACGGCCATTGATGCATCGAGAAGTCGCGCAGCGGATCAACCGGCGGGCCGGCTTCCAAGACCAACACTTCCAAGCCGCGCTCGGTCAACTCCTTAGCGGCCATCCCGCCTGAAGCGCCCGACCCGATGATCAGCGCATCGTAAACTTTCTGCGTACTCACACTTGCCTCCGAGTATCAGGAACTTGATGGTGAAAGGGATTAAGTATTACCGTTTTGGTGGCGACGGTGAACGTAGCACAACGATTGCAGTTGAATCAAGCGCTTAACTTCAAAATTTAGACCCGGCCGCAGCGCTCGCTTTTCCACGCGGCCACACTCTAAAAACGGCCGATAGACGCCTGCCGTGATCGGTTCTAAAATGCGCAAGGGTTTCAAGTTGCTATGACCACACGCATCAGAGTTGAGATCAGTGGGCGCGATGCGTTCTGGCAGAAGGCCGTGCTGGTTGAATGGGAGCATCAATTCCCAACCCGCACGCTGATGCTAGAAACCGATAAGTCCTGCTTGATTGAACCCGAATGGCTCGAAGATTTGCGGCGCGTCGCCAGCCAGTGTTTCTCGAAAGTAATTGTTGCGCCGAAAGACCCAAGCCGCCGCTTGTGGTTTCGCCGCCTACTGCCGCGCAGTGGTGAAGGCAGTGACAAGTGACGAGTGACAAGTGACAAGCAAGAAGAAGTATGAAGAGGCTCACGCTGTATTTAGTGGTTGAATTATGTCTTTGAGCGTGCGAACGTCAATGTATCGCCTCAGGGGACGTGCCAGCCCCCGCGCTGCCTTTATCTTGTCACTCGTCACTTTCAAAAACTTGACCTTGACTTTTAACAACGGTCAATTGAATAATTCGCTCCACCAACAATTTGGTTCGCATTCCATCAACACCAGAGGCAACCGCCGCCACCGAGCCAGCAGATAGTCCAGCGCGGTTGCCCCTACCAGTGAGGTTACAGAAGCAATGTCAGTTGAAAAAAGTTCGGAAGATAAGAATACCGTCAGTCGCCGAAGGGCGCTGAAGGTTATCGGCGTCGGCATCGGCACAGCAACCGCCTTGCCTGTGCTGAACAACAATGCGCTCGGCCAGCACCAACATCATGGCGGAACTGCTGCCGTACAGAACGGAGTCGCTAAGAAACAAAAAGCGCAAGCACCAAAATTCTTTAATGCACAGGAGATGGCCGCCATCTCTGCGATGTCAGAGTTGATCATTCCAACTGATGACCACTCGCCCGGCGCGCTCGCCGCCGAAGTGCCCGCTTTCATCGATCTGATGGTGAGCGAGTCACCGAAAGAGGTGAAGGATTTGTGGCGTGAGGGTCTGGCGGCCGTAGACAAAACGAGCCAGAAGAAATTCTCCAAAAACTTCGTCGGCGCAACACCTCAACAACAGACCGAACTGCTGACCGAGATCAGCAAGAATGAGCGCAAAACGGCGAAAGAACAAACGCCTGAAGAGCGCTTCTTCCGCGCCATCAAGAACCTCACCATAGATGGTTACTACACCTCGGAGGTCGGCATCCACAAAGACCTTCAGTATAAAGGCAATGCTTACCTGAAAGAGTTCACGGGCTGCACACATCCCGAACACCAAGCGTAACGACAGTGACAAGTAAGAAAACAGAAGGCAGAAGGCGGAAGGCAGAAAACAAATCACCTGCTTCCATGCTGCCTTCTGCCTACTGCTTTCTGCCTTCTCTTTCCGGCTCGTCACTCAACTCTGTTTTTAAGGAGGCCTGACCCTTGAGCACACAGCGAATCTCACCTCAAAGCGTTCTTATATCTGACAGTCAACGTCGGCGATTGTTCATCGCAAGTTGCCTTGCGCTGGTGACGGCGGCAATGGTCTTCTCGATTCGCGCCGATACGATGCTGGCTCTTAGCACGAACTACAGCGAAACCATGGAACGCATCGGAGCCATCGCCGGGATACATTTTCTTGGCTTCGCGGCATTCATCCTGATAGGCAGTCCCTTATGCGACGCGATAGGCATGAGGACGCTTTTGTTGCTGGCATGTCTGCTGCACCTCGGAGGC
>JACCTF010000176.1 GCA_013812565.1 Pyrinomonadaceae bacterium
ACATTGGTGTTATCGATCTACGTTCAAATAAGTTTCTGCCGATAATCACATACAAAGGGTACGATACCAACATGAGTTGGTCGCCGGATAGCAAATCACTAGCTGTTGAGTCCCACGACATCGTGTACACAAAAGTCCCACGACATCGTGGACACTTTAATTGAGTAGAAGTCCCACGACATCGTGGACACTTCTTCTGCTAACCCTGTAAATACTGGCTTTTATCTCCTTCATGACGGCTTTTACTAAGCCATTATGAACGAGATAAATTCTGACGAAATTGCGCTTCGCCGCAAAGCTTGCAAGCTCTTTGACAAAGGTGTTCGGGTCACTCACATCCTCAAGCTCATTCCCCGCTCGCGCTCCTGGCTTTATAAATGGAAGCAGCGGTTTGCTGCAGAAGGATTTGCTGCGCTCGATAGTCTGGACAAAGCCCCGCGTCACTCGCCGCACGAGTACCCGCACAAGGTGGTCGCGCTGGTGCGGCGCATCCGCCACCGTTTGCAACGTGGTAGTGTCGGGTTGGTCGGCGCACGCTCCATCCGGCGCGAGTTGAAACAGCGCCATGCGCTCAAACGAGTGCCCGGCCTGACCTCGATCAATCGGTGGTTGAAAGAGGCTGGACTGGTCGCCACTGCTGTGGCGGAGCCGGAGAAGATTTACTACCCGGCTCCGCAGCTGAACCCCGCTGTGGTCTTTCACGCCTGTGACTGGACGCAGCGTTATCTCACGGGTGGCGAGAAAGTTTTTGCCTTTCACACGGTCGATCTGCACACACATGCCTTGTGGCAGACGGTTGGGCGCGACAAAACCACGGCCACCGTGCGGACACACGCGCTCGGTGTGTGGCAAGAGTTGGGCCTTCCCGGATTTCCTGCAACTGGACAACGATGCCGCCTTCACTGGCTTGGGCAAAAAGAGCCGTGTTTTTGGCTCTTTCGTGCGGCTGTGTTTGTACTTCGGGATTGAATTGATCTTCATTCCGCCCGCCGAAGCCAAACGCAACTCGCTGGTCGAGGGCATCAACCATCTGTGGTCGCATGGCTTTTGGGAGAAGAACGATTTCACTTCGTGGCGAGACTTCGCGCGCAAGCGGGGGAAGTTCCTCTCCTGGTATGCCGATTATGAGCCGCCCACTTTGGGCGGCTTGTGTGTCGGGCAAGCCAGTGCTTTGGCCAGACGGCGCAAATTGAAGCGGCGCGAAGTGATTGCCGTGCCTGCCCAGTTGCCGCTCTGTGCAGGACGGATACATTTCGTCCGCCAGGTCAGTGCCACTGGAGAGATCGAGCTTCTGAAAGAGCACTGGAAAGTAAGCAAACGGCTGGCACACAAGTATGTGTGGGCGACGCTCTCGACCAACGGGCAGCGTCTGGAAATTTATCATCGGCCGAGTGCGCGGGCACAGCCGCGATTGGTCAAACAGTATGCGTATGCGATGGGTGAGCGAGTCTCGCCGCTGCTGGCGTGTTATCGGCGGAGCCACAGAAGGATCAGTGTGTTGAAGTTGATTTGAGAACATGACGACAGCATCAGCCGACATCCACGCCGTGGCACAGCACAGCCAAAATAGATGGCTTAGTGCGCGACTCAAGTTCGAGGGGCGAGAGCGCCAAAGAGCCTGTGAAATGGGCTTTTTGCTGCTCTGCGCCCAATAGCGAAAACAGAATGTGGTAAAAATGTCCACGATGTCGTGAGACATGCTTCAGTTAAGAATTTGTCCACGATGTCGTGGTACTCGACAAGTAGGCAGTAGGCAGTAGGCATGCGTTGATGGGATGTCGTTGGGTGTCAAGTTTATATTTCATCTGAGGGCTGTCGAAATTGGGGGGCTGCTTTCTGTCTACTGCTTTCTCTATGCGATTCTATTATTTCTTCTCGAAATCGAGCGAGATTGAGTTCATGCAGTAGCGCAAGCCCGTCGGCTTTGGGCCGTCATCAAAGACGTGTCCGAGATGAGCGTCGCACCGCGCGCATACAACCTCTGTGCGCTTCATGCCGTGGCTTGCATCGACCACTTCTTTAACGCTCGCCGCGGCGGCGGTTGGGGCATAGAAACTGGGCCAGCCGGTGCCGGAATCAAATTTAGTGTCGGAGTTAAACAACTCGTTATGACAAGCGGCGCAGTAGTAAACTCCTTTCTCATGGTTGTCGTTATACGTACCCGTGAAAGCGCGCTCGGTGCCTTTCTTTCGCATGACCTGAAACTGCTCCGGCGTCATTTCTCGTTGCCACTCTTCATCTGTCTTATTAATTTTTTCTGTCATTGCTAATCCCTTCCCTCTGCTTGAATCAGAATTTGCTTTTGTCGATTTTGTTTCCTCGGCGAGAAGCTTCTGGATGACTTGTTCCATCTCGTTATACATCCCTTCGCCGATGTGCGTGAAGCGCACGCGCCCTTGTTTATCAAGGATCACTGTTGTGGGCCACGCGTGTATGCCGTAGGCGCGCCACGTTTCGTAATTGTTATCTGTAACGACGGGGTAACTAATACCCAAACGCTGCACTTCGCGGCGCACGTTCTCCATGTTCTTTTCATAATCGGATTCGGGCGAATGCACGCCGATGGTTGTCAACCCGTCTTTGCGGTAGAGCGTATCCCAACGCTTTAAGGTGGGCAGCGTGTTGCGGCAGTTATGACAACCGAACGTCCAGAAATCGACGACCACAACGCGTCCCTGCAACGCTTTGAGCGTCAGCGAATCGGAATTGATCCATGTGCCTTCTAACAGCGCAGGCGCACGCATGGCGCTACGCGCCGGGATCAAGACATCGCGTTTGGCATCAGGTGTCTCAGTATGAATCGCATCCTCTACCGCAGCAACGGACACGGGTTTTTCATTCGTTGAACGAAGTGGTTTAGTCCACCCGCCGGCTGCAAAAAGAAAAGCTCCAGCTATCACAGCTAAGCCGGTTACTCGAATAATCCAGTGCTTCATTAAATGCTCCTTTCAATAATTCCTTCAGTGTTTGTTTCCGCTCTGATTTTTCACTACTTGTTTAATACCGATGTCGATTGATTTTATTCCCTTGATGTTTGATGCCCTAGGATCAATCCTAAGAAAGTGATTTCCGGTGAAGTTGTAAACGAAGAAAATCGTCTGAAACGATTATTGGGCTGCGCTGTGTTAACGAACCGCGCTAGGCGCTAAGACCATAGCCGTGCGCTGCGACCGACGCAGATAATAGTCGCGTATGTAATCTTTCTTTCCTCGCTGCCACCACCTCATGCCATAATTGTTGGCCTCTGCCTTCGCCCGCTCGCTCGTCCAGCCGTCATGCTTGATGTGATAGATAGCGATGACTGCGCCCGTGCGGTCAGCGCCGCGCCGGCAATGAACGAAAACAGGTTGGTTGTCTGGCCTGTTGATAATTGACAACGCATGCTCAACCTGCTCGTCTGTTGGTCTGCCGAGCCTCTCAAAAGGCGCATTGAAGTAACGCAAACCTGCCGCCCGCGCTTCCTGTTCTTCCGTCTGCGCGCGTTCATCACGGGCACGCAAATTCACAACTGTTTTGACGCCAAGCTGAGCGAGCCGCTGCATTCCGCCACGCTTCGGTTGTGCGCCGCGATAAAGCTGTTCGTTGACTCGATGAAAGTTCGGCAGTTCTTTGTAGTTCAAACCACTTTGAGCAATGCTCTCGGATGCAACGCATAGTAAAGCAGCCGCCACGGCGATGAATCTAATGAATCTTTCTTTCATGATTTATTATCTTTCCCTGTAATTACAGAAAGCAACGCCTAACGAAACGCTGAGGTGCCGCTCACCGCGGATCGCAGCGACGACGCGGCGATCACTTTCAGCGCAAAGTTAGGCGATAGTTCCTGTGTCCCATTGTCATGTGTTTTGATTTTGCTTTTTACCACGTGATGCTGAGTGGGGAGTATCACTTTAAGGGAACAAACCGGCTGGAGGATATTGCCTACAATACGCTAAATCGAACCACTTGAAATCCGTAGACTTTGCGTCTACGGATTGAATGCTGACGGATTCTGAACCAACACCACAGAGTCACAGAGTGGGCACAGAGATAACTTATTCCTGCTCTGTGCATCCCCTCTCTGTGACTCTGTGGTTAACTAATCTTCCATCATGTGCCTATATCGCGTGTCGCGCTTTAGGATAAAGTCTTGTACGGTTGCTGATATCCCTATACCAGTTCGGTTTGACCAGGGATAGCAATAGCGGGCACAGGCATTGGCCCCCAAGTTAGCTTTGCCGGCATCAGAGCCTCTTTAGAGTTTAGCGCCTGCTCCCATGTGACTAATCGGCCAGTGTATGCAGACATGCGCCCCATGATGCCCGTCAGCGTGCTCTCGGCAACCGACTTCAACTCGTTGAGCGGTTTCCCTGCACGTATGCTTTCAATCAAGTCGGTGTGTTCTTGAACGTAAGGGTCGTTGTCTTCCTCCGTGAAGCGCCAATTCTTTTGTCCGGTGATTGAATACCTTGTGTAGCTATCAATCCGGGCGGTGCCTTTAGCGCCGATGAAGACCTCGGCAATCTTCTTGTCACAGTTCGCCATTTGACGACTCATGCTCGTTACGTGAACGTCGTTCTCATATTCATAATCGATTGTGAAGTGATCATAGATGTGACCGTAGGCCGGATCGGTCCTGGCCTGGCGACCTCCCATACCGTTGGCGCTGACGGGATGTGACCCGAGCGCCCAGTTGATCGCGTCAAGCTGATGGACATGTTGCTCAACGATGTGATCGCCTGACAGGTAAGTGAAGTAGTACCAGTTACGCATCTGCCATTCCGCATCGCTCCAGTTCGGCTCTCGCGGAAACATCCACAAGGTCCCTGTATTGAAGTAACACCGGGCGGCGAGGACGGGGCCAATCGCTCCGTCATGAATCAGCTTCATCGTTTGGAGGTATCCGGTCTTGTGCCGGTTCTGCGTACCGGCGGCAACCCCGATCCCTTTAGCTTTCGCATCCTCTGCAACCGCGAGACATGTACGAACGCCCGGGCCGTCAACGGCGATTGGCTTCTCCGCGAAGGTGTGTTTGCCGGCCGCGACCGAAGCTTTGAGATGTTGTGGTCGAAAGCCGGGCGGGGTCGCGAGGATCACATAATTAACGTCTTTGAGCGCGAGCGCCTTTTCATAAGCGTCAAAGCCGACGAAGCAGCGATCATCCGAGACATCCACTTTGTCTCCGAGCGGCTTGAGCGTCACGCGGCTTTGATCGAGACGATCCTTGAAGAGATCAGCCATGGCGATTAACTTAACGCCCGGCGCAGCGTCAAGCACGTTCTTGGCGGCTCCGGTTCCGCGCCCGCCGCAGCCGATAAGAGCTACATTGATTGTGTCGCTGCCTGCTGCATACGCGCTCGGAATCACATTTAAGTTTGCTGCGATAGTAGTCCCAACGACAGCCGCGCTCGATGTTTTCAGAAAGCTTCGGCGCGAGGAAGTTTGTTTATTAAGATCGCTTAGTTTGTGCATGTTTGTTCTCCAGATGGGTTTGTTGCAGCCTCCTTGCAGGTTAAGAGAATAACTTAGTGTATTTGACATCCCACGAGATCGTCACAGTTTCAACTTTCAACTCACCCTCACGCATGGGCAAGGGTCTTGATTTTGACGTTACCGTCAAGCGCCGGAGCAGAATCACATGGAATACGCGACCCCGCCGCTTGAGTGATGAAGAATCGTGCTTAACGAAAGAACTCGACGGAGGTTTAGAATAACATACAATCCTTCTATTAATTCCACAGTCCCAATCACGCACAGGCGTCACTGCCGCTTCACACGGCAAGCGTGTACTTTTGCCGGCCTGCCGCCTCCACAAAAGGTAACTTGACCCGTTGCCCATAAAGGCGATTCGGTAAAACAATTCTCGCCATGCGAGTCAGTAGCCGGGGAACCTCAACGAGGTAATCTCTGGCTTGGCTTTTTGCGTCCTCCAGAGTAGTTTGTCGTTCTCTTTTTGAAGAGTTTGGTTTTGCAGACAAGGATGAAGTAAGCTGTCGCGCATCATTTGCCGCAGCCGGTAATATATTCCCTGTCGGTAACGCATAAGGGCACCGGCACTCGTGTTTGACCGACACGAAGCGATAGCTCAGCAACAACATGAAAGAGATAGAAGGAGAATTGAAAATGGTAGATCGTCCTATGGTTTGTCTGCGCCTGATTGCCTGCGCTTTTATCGGATTTCTAAGCCTCGCGGGCGCCGGACTTGAAGAACGCACGCTCGCCATGCAGACAAACGAAGATACAATTTCGGCGACGGGCGGCGACATCCGTATCACACCGATCGTGCACGCCAGCGTTCAGGTGGAACACGCGGGGAAAGTGATACACATCGACCCGTGGAGCAAGGGAGATTACAGCAAGGCAAAGCCAGCCGATCTGATCCTCGTGACAGACATTCACGGCGACCATCTCGATCCGGCCGCCATTGCCAAGATTCGCAAACCGGGAACGCTTATCGTCGCGCCGGCGGCAGTCGCCGCAAAGCTCGATGGGACGACGGTGCTGGCAAACGGCGAGCGCAAAGAGGTGGCGGGCATCTTAATCGAGGCAGTGCCGATGTATAACCTACAGAGAGGCCCGGCAGCGGGCCAGTTGTATCACACAAAAGGGCGCGGCAACGGCTACATCCTGACGCTTGGCGGCAAGCGTCTCTACTTCTCCGGCGACACCGAGTGCGTCCCTGAGCTTAAAAACCTGAAGAATATCGATGTTGCTTTTATGACGATGAATCTGCCGTACACGATGCCGCCCGTGGAAGCGGCGGAATGTGTCAAGGCGTTCAAGCCAAAGATTGTCTACCCTTACCATTTCCGCGAGTCTAAGCTCGAAGAGTTTACGTCTGCACTCAAAGGACAACCGATTGAAGTGCGCATACGCAACTGGTATCCGGCACAAGCCTCGGGCGGCCGGTAGCTTCCCGGTAGCGTCAACAGCATTAGCCATAGAGGCACAGAGATGAAGGCGGAAGGATGAAGTGAAAACAGAACAGCCGTCTGCTTTTTATTCATCCTTCCGCCTTCATCCTTCATCCTTTTCTCTGTGTCTGCCGATGTCACATCCTCCATTCAATGCCGCGCGGCTCGATTGAGTCAAAGAAAAGTAGATTTTAGTGATTCATTTCGTTTCTGATTCCCGCGTTAAGAGGTGAAAGCGAAGTTTTACCGCTGGTCATCAACACCTATTTAGCACGGAGGATTTATGAAACAGTTTTCGGCTGCCGCATCGATGGTTCTTTTCCCTATCTCGCGCGTTATGGAATCGCTTTTTGACTCCATTGAGTATGCGCACGCCCTGCGCCAACAGCGCCGCACATTGCATATGCACAATCTCAAGTTGAATGGTCGACAGAAAACAAAAGTAAGCTTTGGTCGCTTGTCCTTGAAAGCACAGCACTAACCAAGTAATGAGTAGTGAATGAGAGAATGCTGAGTCTCATCAGTCTCTTAGCCGCTTGACAACACGCTGCCCGTCAACGCGCGACATAGTTGGGTACTCCGGCATTGACCATCGCCGCCACCTCCCAAGCCCCATTACTTATGCCTTTACTAATCGCTCATCACTCATTCTTGGGTTAGTGGTTGAGGTTCGCACGCTCAAGCAGATTCGTGAAGCGTGGATCAGAGCGGAGTGAATCAAGGTCAGGGTCAACTTTGATAAATGTGAAACCGATGGCGCGTTCCTCATAAGCTCTGTTGAGCCACACAAAAGTTTGATCGCGGTCACCGAGCAGTGCATAGATCAAGGCGACCTCGTAGGCAGAAATCAATTCCCGTTTCCCCCCGGCAAGCAGTTCGTTAAGCATCCGCCGCGCCTCCTCATGTTTGCCTGCCGCGGCCATTATGTGTGTCAGCTTCGCTTTCATGATCGCACTGTCTCCGGCAAAAGCTTTTTCGCTGTGATAAGTGCTTAAGCTTAAATCGTGCATGCCTTTTGTTTCATAGCACCACCGCAAGACGGTGAGCGCGGGCACAAAACCTGGGTCCATCTCCAGCGTCTTGCGGCACTGTTCAATCGCCGCGTCGTACTCTCTAGCGTAGTAGAGAACATTGGCGATTGCGGCGTTGATGATAAGCGACTTTGGATCAATCTCCTGCGCTCGTTTGATTTCGGTGAGCGCCTCCGCGTGTCGCCCCATCGCCGAGAGGTCAAAGGCGTACCAGTGATGAGCCGTAGCGTAACTGTGATTCAACACAATGGCCCGCCGAAACTCCGCCTCCGCTCCTGCCGGGTCCTGATCCCAATAGAGTTTGACAAAGGCGAGCGAGGCATGCGCTTCGGCCAGCGACTCATCGAGTTTCAAGGCTTTCATGGCTGCTTCTTTAGCGCGCAACAAGGCGTCTTGTGGTGGGGCCGCCCCATACCAACTGAGCAGGGCGTAGCAATCCGCTAACCCGGCAAAGGCGAGCGCATAGTTTGCGTCCCTTTCTATTGCTTGCTCGAAATTACCAATTGCCAACTTCAAATCTTCTATGGTGCGCTTTCCCCAGTGGTAACGTCCGACCAGGTAAAGCTGGTAAGCGTCGCTGTTCGCGGTGTAGCGTTTGTATAGCCGCTGACGATCTTCGCTTGTCAGTTCGAGTTTTATGGCTTTGAGAACCTCCTCTGAAATCTTTTCTTGGAGGGCGAAGATGTTCGTGGACGGCTCGTCAAAGTTTTTGCCCCACAGGGTTTTGCCGTCGGCGATGGTGGTGAGTTTAACCGACGCCAACACTCGGTCTCCGAGCCGTCGCACGCTGCCACTGAGTGCGTAATCGACGCCGAGTTCTTGCCCTATCCCCTGAGCGTCGCGCGCCGAACCCATGTAGCGGCGCACGGCGCTTGTTGGTCGCGCATCAAGATTTTTGATCTCGCCCAGTTTGCTCGTCACCGTATCCGCCAGCCCCGCGCCGAGGTGCTGCTCGTCGCGGCTCCCGCTCATTGATGCAAGCGGCAGCACAGCGATAGACCGAACACCTTCGTTATTACTCTGCGGTGAGGACTGCTCAGCGAACGGCACACTTATCAGATATATTTCGTAATTACCGTCATGCAAGCTCTGGTAAACAAGCTTGGTGCCGTCTCTGGACCATGCCGGCTCGTCATCAGTGACCGTGTTGTTGGTGATCTTTCTTACTCCCTGCCCTTCCGCGTTCATCACGTATACATCGAAGCTTTTAGATTCCTCATCTCGATTACTGATGAATGCAATCCGGTCGCCCGCGAGCGCCCAGGTAGGCTTACTGTCGTGCGACGGATTGTTCGAGATATTCTGCTGCCCGGTTCCGTCAGCGTTCATCACGAACACTTCGAAGTTGCCGCTTCTCTCACTGGCGAATGCAATTCGCTTTCCGTCGGGCGACCAGGTCGGATCACTGTCAAGGGTGGGATCATCAGTAAGTCTTGTTTGACCCGTGCCATCGGCGGCCATTGAGAAGATGTCATAAGAGCTTGGTTCGATTATGCCTGATGGGGTTCCGCGGTTGCTCGCGAATGCGATCTTCGTTCCGTCCGGCGACCAGGCGGGGCGGCTGTCTGCCGTCGGGTGGCGGGAGATGTTGGTCTGTTTACTACCGTCAGCATTCATCACATAGATTTCGTCGTTGCCGTCTCGCTTGCTCGTAAAGGCGATCATCTTCGAGTCGGGCGACCAGACCGGGGCAAAGTCTTCCGCCGGATTTTTGGTGAGACGACGAGCACTCGTTCCATCGACATTCATCACATAGATTTCTGAATTTTCGTCGCGGTTGCTGGTAAACACTATCTGGTTTCCGGCGGGCGATAAATCGGGTTGCATGTCGGTTACCAAGTTGTTTGTGATTCGCGCCGGGTTAGTGCTGGCAGCATTTGAATTAGTCGGAGTATGAGAGTAGAGAAACGCGACCGCCGCTAGACAGGCGAGCACCACGCTCGCCATGCTCACGACGACGTGAGGTGACAACTCTCGCCAGTGTCTAAAGCTTTCTTGGGCAGTATCTAGATCGCTGTTTGTCGGAGTATGAGTTTCACGATTGAAAATCTTTGGCGCAGTTTCCGCCGCGACGCTCTTCGCATCGTCACATTTCGGAGGCAGCACCCGGCAGATTAGTTCCTCGAAGCGTGGGTCCGAACGAAGACGGTCAAATTGTGGCTCAACGTTCAGCCAGATCAACCACCCGTCGTGCACTGCAAAGGCCTTCTCCAGCCACACGAACGCTTCTTCGGTTTCACCAAGGTTGCTATGGATAAGCGCGATGTGATAGGGCGAGACGTAGCGCTTGGCGGCTGCTTCGTGCAGTTGGCTGAGGCTTTCACGCGCTTCGATTGTTCTACCGGCCTTAGCGTACACGGCGCCGAGAAACGTCAAGAATAGTGGACTGCTGTTCGTCAACAGGACGGCTTGGTTCAGCTCCGCAATGGCTTCTTCATAAATCTCTTTTTGTGCGAGCACCGTTCCTATAACAGCCCGCGCCAAAGCGAAGTTCGTATCGAGTTCAAGCGCCCGGCGAAGTTGCCTGATACTTTCGTCGAATTGACGCGCATGATAAGAGTTCAACCCCAGCGCTTGATTAACGCTCGGTGAAAACGGATCAATCTCCAAGGCCCGCTCGCCCTCGCGTGCGGCCTCACCGAAGCGACCTTCGGCGGTGAGTTGAAAACAGTACCAGTGGTGAGCCGTCGCGTAGTTGGGATTGAGTTCAATCGCTTTCTTGAGAAGTCTTTCGGCGGTCGGCCAGTCCCAATCAAGGCACAGCGTCGCAAAGCTGAGCGCGGTGTGAGCTTCGGCAAGTAGCGGGTCGAGTTCCACGGCTTTCGTCGCTGCTTCTTTGGCCGCCGCAAAACACTCGACAGGCGGCAGCACGCCGTAGACCCCCAGCCAGTTGTAATAGTCAGCAACGCCGCTGTAGGCGGCGGCATAATTTGGATCAAGTGCGACCGCTTCATAGTAGTAAGTGATCGCTCGCGCAAATCCTTCTTCGCTAAATGTATTCCAGTGGTAGCGTCCGCGCATATAAGCTTCGTAGGCTCGCGGATCATCTGTGCCGCGACTGGCGAGCCGCTCGCGCTCCTCGCCGGTTAGCTGCGACACGAGAGCTTGCGCCACCTGTTCGGAGATCGAATCCTGAAGGCTCATGATGTCCGTGTAGTGTTCATCAAACTGCGCCGCCCACACAGGAGCGCCTTCACGTATATTGATGAGTTGCACGGTGACGCGCATCCGCTCGCCGGCTTTCAGGATGCGTCCATCAAGCACGAAGCCGACGCCCAACTCGCGTCCGGCAGCAAGCAGATCGCCGTCATCGTGCGAGTATCTCATCACAGAACTCGTCGGGCGGACGGTGATCCGCTGTATGTTACTCAACCTTGTGATCAAGGCATCGGCTAAACCTAAGCCGAGAAAGTCATCGGCTGTGTCAACCCCATCACCGGCTCTCGTTACCCGCAACATTTTGAGCGGTAACACGGCAACAGACTTTATCCCGCCACTCGATTCTCCACGAACAGTCTCATTCCCTTTCGCTGAAGATGTGAAGAAAATCGGCGCGGAGATCGGAAGACCTTTGAGGTGACGGCGGATGTCTTCGGCGAACTGTTCGGCGGAAGCATAACGCCGTTGCGGTTCCTTGCGCATCGCTTTCAAGATGATGTTATCAAGGTTGCCCGCCAGCTCACGGCGCAGCGTCTCCGGCGTGGTTCCGCGATTACGGCTGACCACTTCCGGCGTCAACATTAACGGCCCTGCTTCACCCTTCCCGGCAGGTGTTTCTTCGACGCGGTTGATCGCCGTGCTCGGCGGCTCAGGGTCTTCTTCGCAGATAATGTGCGCAATCTCATCGGGCAGACGGTTACGCAAGCGATACGGTCGATGATCTGTCAGAAGTTCATAGAGCAGCACGCCTAAAGAGTAGATGTCGCCCGCCGGCGTTGCCATCTCGCCGCGCACCTGTTCGGGGCTGGCATAGTCGGGCGTCATCAATCGCATGGCGGTAGCGGTCGGGTCGATAGTGTCCGAGGTCAACTCCGGGTTGAGTAGTTTGGCGATGCCGAAGTCTAGGAGCTTAGGTGTTCCATCGGCGGTGACGAGGATGTTCGAAGGCTTAATGTCGCGGTGGACGACCAGGTTTTGATGCGCGTAATGCACTGCGCCGCACACCTGACGGAACAGGTTGAGACGCTCCTCGGTCGAGAGTCGCTGATTATCACAGTAGCGATTAACGGGCAACCCTTCGATGTACTCCATGACGAAGTATGGAAGGTCATCTACAGTGGTGCCGCCATCGAGCAAGCGAGCGATATTCGGATGGTCGAGGCACGCGAGGATCTGGCGTTCGTTGCGGAAGCGGCGGATGATGAAATCCGTATCCATCCCGCGCTTAACTAATTTGATCGCCACGCGTTTTTGGAATTCGCTGTCAGCACGCGTCGCCAAGTAGACGGTGCCCATACCGCCACGACCAATCTCGCGCACAATCTTATAAGCCCCGATGCGACGATTCACCATCGGGCTCGTTTGATCTTCCATTGGCCTGGTCGTTGAGGAAGATTCGGCACCAGCAAAAAAACCACGCTCGATAAAGGTTCCAGCTTCGTCATACTGCGCGACGAGCGCTTCGACCTGTTCACGCAGCGACGGATCAGCAGCGCAGGCCTCGGCAATAAACCAGGCGCGCTCCTCGGGCGGGTGATCAAGCGCCGCCTGAAAGACGTCTTCGACCTGTTTCCAACGTTCTGGTGTCATATCAAGAGTGATGGGTAATAGTGATAAGTTAAAGACAGGCTGCGATACCTGATGACTCGTCTTACGGCTTGTCACTCATTACTCATCACTTTTCACTGCTCCATAGAGCCATGCTTTCGCCATGCGCCACTGTCGGATGACGGTGGCCGTGCCGATCCCGAGCACCTCGGCCGTCTCTTCGATGGAGAGGCCGCCGAAAAAGCGTAGCTCAACGATTCGGCTTTTCTGCGGGTCAATCTCGGCGAGTTCTGTGAGAGCATCATCGAGCGCGATGAGGTCGGAAGCGCGCTCGTCGGATATATCGATCCCGATCCCTTCATCCAGGGAGACTTTATGTCCGCCGCTGCCCCTTTTCGCGGTTTGATGACTGCGGGCATGATCGACGAGGATGCGGCGCATAGCCTGAGCTGCGACACCGAAGAAGTGGGCACGGTTCTGCCACTGGACGTTTCTTTGATCGATCAGCTTGAGGTATGCCTCATGAACCAGGGCGGTCGCTTGCAGTGTGTGGTCAGAGCGCTCTCGCCTGAGATAGCGGTCGGCTATCTGGCGGAGTTCCTTGTAGACAAGCGGCAGGAGTTTGTCTAAAGCTTCAC
>JACCTF010000030.1 GCA_013812565.1 Pyrinomonadaceae bacterium
ATAACGGCATGCACCCGACCGCGAATGGTGTTGCTCTCATGCGCGAGACTCGGCCGTAATCACGTCTCGTCGCGGCGGGTGATGCTCGGCGTTACATGCTTCTTGTAAGGGAGTCCTTAATTCCAATTATCGGAGTCCAGCGGTTAATAGTAACTATTCACCTAGCTACGCTTTATCCGTGCCCTTTGGCTGGCTAATCGTGTCAGCTTTTTCCACCTCTTCTTTTCCGTGACCTGCGCGCTGATGTCCTGCTTGCGGGAGACATAGTTCAACTCCTTTTGCAGCTTCTCGTAGTTGCCATACCTTGCGGCGTCTATTATGCCCTCAGCCAAAGCCTCGCGGATCGCGCATCGTGGTTCGTCCTTATGACAGCAATCGCTAAAGTAACAGCTACGAGCCACGGCTTCGATCTCTTCGAAAGCGCGATGCAATCCGCCCTCTGCGTCCCAAAGCTGCAGCTCGCGCATCCCCGGCGTGTCGAGTACCAGTCCACCTTGCGGCAGAAGAATCAGTTCGCGGCGCGTCGTTGTGTGGCGTCCGCGATCATCCTGCTCGCGCACCTCTTGCACCCTCTGATAATCATGACCGAGCAGATGATTGATGAGCGTTGATTTCCCTACTCCGGATGAACCTAGCAGCGCGACGGTCTGCCCGTGCCGGAAGTATTGCGCCAACTCGTCCAGCCCGGAGTGCTTAGTGACACTAACGGCATGGACGGGAACGCCAGCCGCCGCATTTTGGATTGCCGCGATCTGTTCTTCAACCTCTTCGCAGAGGTCGGCCTTGCTGAGGATGATGACAGGGCTTGCGCCGCTATCCCAAGCGACTGTCAAGTAGCGTTCTATTCTGCGCGGGTTGAAGTCTTGATTAAGTGAGGTGATCAGAAAAACGGTGTCGATATTCGCTCCGACGATCTGTTCTTCGACCCGAGAGCCAGCCACCTTGCGAGTGAATGCGCTGCGGCGCGGCAAGACGGCATGGATCATGGCTATGTTACCTTCGGGGCGCGGGCGGATGACGACCCAATCCCCCACCGCAGGTAGGTCTTTTCGGTTGGCGGCATCATGCCGCATCTTGCCTGTAATTTCTGCAGACTGTTCCCCATCTTCGGCATAAACTCGGTAAGTGTCTTTATATTCGAGGACGATGCGGGCAGCATTGAAGTCGCTTGCCTCGTAAGGTTGAAAATGCGCCTCGAAATATTCACCCCAGCCTAAAGTTGACAAGTTATGAGCACGAGAATTCATGATTTGCTTCTCCAAGAAGATTGAATGTCTGATTGCACCACGGCGCGAGACCTCACCCCGCTTTTGCAATCTCACCCGCCGATGGCAGCGAATCTCAAAGCTTGCAAAGCACAAATATCCCAATCCAGATTGGATCAGGTCGAACACGCGCAGTGGTGGTGGAAACTAAGCGGTTGCAGGAGTGAATGAGTTACTCTGATGCCGGTGCAGCCTGAAACACCTCATGGCTCAAGAGCCATGAGACTGCAAGTTAGGCGCAGAGCATTTACAAGCAGGGATCATGCCTGTTGATGCCTGTAGTTCACGCCGGCGTGAGCAACTCGATTTCTTAGCGGACAGTCATAGGCGCTGAGACCTAAAATGAATTTCTATTTATGCCCAAAGGGATCAAACGGCTGGAATCCTACACGGAAAGCAATAGCGAAAGCAACCTTAGATTTAGTATAAGCCCGTCAATGACGATTGCCATCCTAATGACGTATACGGTGGAAGCGGCTGAGAAAGCTTTTGACGTCTGAAATGAGAAAGCAAGTGTTGCAGTCCCGCCGCTTCTCTTTGTGCCGATGACATGCGGGCTATGAAAAAGCGGGGTAAGTTGCTTTCCTGCCCCGTTACCTCAGTTCGGGCAGTGCTGCCCGTTTCAAACTTCGGTCTGCCCGCTGTTTTCATTATCAATTCAGGTAAGGGGGATTAAGTTCATTCCCGAAAGTAAAGACAGCCCGGCGGCTCCCCGTGTTAGACCGCCAGTGGCGGTGAAAGTCGGTCGTGGTCGAGTTAGACCGCTGATGGCGGTCTAATTATGCGTTGAACTAAACCGCTACGCGGTGGTTGTGTGCTAGTCTATCCATCATGTCCTCCGCTGCTGCTTCCATCTCACGGGAACAGCTTCGACGACCTCACTTTGAAGTCGCTGATGTCTTTCGTCTGCACGGCGCAGCGTATCGCCGTTTCAATCGCTTACCCGCCCCTCAACTTGAAGTAATGAGCGCCATTGAGCGATGTCGCACGGCAGCGCTCGGCGGGCACATTGATGAGTGCGAAGCGTGCGGTCACAGGCGTATCTCCTACAACTCTTGTCGCAATCGTCACTGTCCAAAGTGCCAAGCCACGGCACGTCGTAAGTGGGTTGAAGCACAGAAGCAAGCGTTGCTTCCAATCGAGTATTTTCATGTTGTCTTTACCTTGCCTGACACGATCAACGCATTGCTGCGTTGGAACAGAAGACTCTTGCTCAACCTGCTGTTCAAAGCCGTTTCGGAAACGCTGCTTGAGTTCAGTGAACGCCATCTGAAGGGTGAACCGGGCATCACGGCAGTTCTCCACACCTGGGGACAAACAATGGTCGAGCATCCGCACTTGCACTGCATCGTGACAGGCGGCGCACTCACTAAAGACGGTTCGCGCTTTACCACCTGCCCGACGGGTTATCTGTTCCCCGTGCGCGCTCTCTCGCAGGTCTTTCGCGGTAAGTATTGCGATTATCTGCGCCGCGCCTACCAATCTCATCAACTGCATGGCGCGCCAGCTTTGGCGATGCTCTCCTCTACTGAATCTTTCACCGCTTACCTTGCACAGTTGAGACGTAAATCGTTCGTCGTCTATGCAAAGCGCCCGTTTGCCGGTCCCGCACAAGTCATTGAGTACATCGGTCGCTACACGCATCGGATAGCGATCAGCAATCGCCGCATCACCGCTGTTGATGAGCATACGGTCAGCTTCCAGTGGAAGGCCTACCGCGATGCCGAACGGGTCAAGGTGATGACGCTTCATGCTCATGAGTTCATCCGCCGCTTCTTGCAACACGTTCTGCCTGAGGAGTTCGTCCGTATTCGTCATTATGGGATACTCGCCAATGGGCGACGAAAGACGAAGCTGGCGCAGTGTCGCGCCTTGTTGAAGGCGAACTTGCCAAAAATTACAAACGAGTCGCACAATGCCGATCATGTCGAACGTTCTGACGAACAATTGTTATGCGAGAAGTGCCATCTGGGTCGGATGCTGCGCCGCGAAGAACTATCGCCCGAACGCTATTGGTTACAATCAACGCCCGGGATCGCGAACCTCCATTACCCATAGTTGAGTGG
>JACCTF010000039.1 GCA_013812565.1 Pyrinomonadaceae bacterium
GGACTTACCGCTCGGCGACCGGCGCACGATGAATCTCATCCAGATCACCGGTTCAGCCGTCTTCGTCAACTATGATGCCGGAGGCAAGCCGAATTTCAGTTTGTCGGGCGGGCGCACCCAGAGCCAGAACTTCCTGATCGACGGTGGCACGGCGCAGAACATGCGCCTCGGCATCGGCCAGATCGATGTCGATCCGCCGGTTGAGACGGTGCAGGAAGTAAAGGTTTTGAACAACAGCTTTTCTGCCGAGTATGGCGGCTCTGCAGGTGGTGTGATCATCGCCACCACCAAGTCTGGAACCAACGATCTGCACGGAAGCTTATTCGAGTACGTGCGGAATGATGTTTTGGATGCGGCCAACTTTTTTGCGCCCGTAGAGAATGGTGAGAAAGTGAAATCGCCGGTGCGCTACAACGTCTTCGGCGGCACAATCGGCGGGCCGGTATTGCTGCCGCGCTTTGGGGAAGGGGGACCGGCCATCTACAACGGACGCAACCGCACGTTCTTCTTTTTCGGTTATGAAGGCGCGCGCCGCACCGACGGCTTGATCCGCAACCTGACAGTGCCGACGCTTGAACAGCGACAAGGAGATTTCTCGCGAACCTTTGATGCTCAGGGCCG
The DNA here is from genome assembly GCA_013812565.1 of Pyrinomonadaceae bacterium. Classification (GTDB taxonomy): domain Bacteria; phylum Acidobacteriota; class Blastocatellia; order Pyrinomonadales; family Pyrinomonadaceae; genus JACCTF01. Next base: position 622 of record JACCTF010000039.1, read on the forward strand.
ATTGATGACGATTTATGATCCTGCCACGACGCGGCTACTTCTAAACGGCCAGAATGTGCGCGATCCGTTCCCCGGTAATCGCATTCCACTTAACCGCCTTGATCCGGTAGCGCAGCGGCTACTCGAATTTTATCCGCTGCCGAACCGTCCGCTCGACGCTTCCGGCGGCAACAACTTCCGCGCCAACTATGGGCGCATCCTTAACCGCAGCAACTTCACCGTCAAGATTAATCACAACTTCACCGACCAAGACAAATTCGATTTCCGCTATCTCTACAATAGCGACAACCTGGACTTCACGAGCGTCTTTCCGAACATCGCCGCCGAAACATTAAGCCCGTCCCTGCGTCACCAGAACTATTTCTATTGGGCATACACCCGCGTCATCAGCCCGACCGTCATCAACGAACTTCGGTACACGTTTGCAGACCGCATTAACCACGAACAATCGTTCGGACTCGGCGGCGAGTATCCGACACAACTGGGCCTCGGCGGCGTGCCCGGCGGTGCGTTCCCGCAGTTCAATGTAACGAGTTTTACCTCGCTCGGCGCGGGCACTCATGAACGCCGTCAGTTTCCGATCCGCCAGCATCAAATCGTGGACAATGTTTCGATCACGCGCGGGCGTCACTCCATCAAGTTCGGCGGCGAGTGGCGTCCTTCGTTCAACTATGAAGTCAACCGGCCGTCGATCTCCGGGCAGTTCGGCTTTAGTCCGCTGGCGACTGCTCTACCCGGTAACGCCCGCACGGGAAATGCTTTAGCGAGTTTGCTCGTCGGCTTCGTCAATACCTTCACCTTGCGCGAAACCGAAGTGCTCGACCGCTCAAGCAACTACCTGGCGGCCTTCATCCAAGATGACTGGACGGTGAGTTCTAATTTGACCTTGAACCTCGGCGTGCGTTGGGAGACCGACACGCCGATCAAAGATAAGAACAACCGGATGAACGGCTTCGACACAGAAGCGATCAATCCGGTATCAGGCACTCCGGGCGTCGTGCGCTTTGCGGGCGTTAACGGATGGCCCGAGTTGCCGTACCCCACCGACTGGAACAATTTCGGGCCACGCATCGGCTTCGCCTATCGTCCGTTTGGCTCCAAACATACTGTCGTGCGCGGTGGCTTCGGTATCTTCTTTGCGCACCCCTTCGATCACGGCGCGCCAAGCTCGGCGGCGCTCGGCTTTGAACGCTCGCTCAACCTCAACTCGCCGGACAACGGCATCACCGCGCCGTTCTTCCTGAGAAACGGTGTTCCGGCTTCAGGTTTGGGTACAGCTACGAGAGACGACCGCTTCGGCGCAGTCCGCGTTGGACAGCCGACAACGACCGCCGTCACCTTCTTCGAGCGCGACCGAGCTACGGGCTACTCGCAGCAGTTCAACCTCGGCGTCCAGCACGAGCTGCCCGGCACGATCCTTGCCGAAGTTAGCTATGTCGGCAATCTCTCGCGCAAACTGCCAAGCACAAGCATCTCGATTAACCAGACCGCGCCCGGTCGGGTCGGCGCGACCCAAGCGCAGATCAACCGCCCGTTTCCGCAGTTTACAAATGTGACGTTGCTGTTCCCGACCTTCGGCATCTCGAACTATCATGCCGCCGTCGTGCGCGCCGAGAAGCGGTTCTCCTACGGCTTCAACTTCCTGACCACCTACACCTGGTCGAAGTTCTTGAATAACACGGACGAAGGCGGCGCAACGCTCGGCGACACGGATTTGTACGCCGACTATTACAACCGGCAATACGACTACGGCCCGTCGGCAAACGACATCCGCCACCGCTTCACCCTCAGTTCGGTGTACGAGTTGCCGGTCGGGCCGGGTAAACGGTTTCTCGCCAGCAATGTGGTGGGCAAGATTTTCGGCGGCCTCTCGCTCGGCGTGTTAGCGACGGTTCAATCCGGTCCGCCCATTACGGTCACGACCCAAGTCAACACGACCAACGCTTTCTCCGCGGGCGGGCAGCGCGCCGACCTCGTTGGAAGTCCCGAGCTCCCGACGGGTGAGCGCACTATCGAGCGGTGGTTCAACACGGACGCTTTCGCCCAGCCTGCACTGGGAAGGTTCGGCACGAGCGGGCGCAGCATCTTGCGCGGCGACGGCGACATCAACTTCGATCTTTCGCTTTTGAAGAACATCGCCCTGGGCGAAGGGCGGCGGTTGCAGCTTCGCGTCGAAGCGATCAATGCCTTCAACCATCCGAACTTCGATCTACCGGGCAGCACGTTTGGCGCGCCGGGCTTCGGCGTCATTAACTCGGCCGGGCCGGGGCGCAGATTGCAATTGGGCGTGCGCTTTGTGTTCTAAACACAGGGGGCACAGGCGAGTGGCATTTGCTCGTGTTGATGATGCTTGCGTGCATCTTAGGTGAGTTGCTGACTACGCTCGGGTAAGCTCTTGAAACTCGAAGGACTGCTGCGCCGGGCAGCCTGTCATTACCAATGCTATTCACTGCCGTGTGGTCGGTATCATGGCCGCGTTACCGAAGTAAGGGTAACGGTCGAAGCGGTCATCATCACTCGTCGCGCGCGGGTCGGCGGTCTCCCTCATCCACTTGTCTAAACTCGTGCGCAGCAGCCGCCGAGCGTCGGCATAGCGCGGCTCGCCGACGACGTTCACGAGTTGCGCCGGGTCTGTACGTAAATCGAAGAGTTCTTCCGCCGGGCGTTTCTCAAAAGCTAAACGGAAAAAGTTAGCGATCTCTTTGTCGGTGCGCTTGTCTAAGATCAACTGTTTGGTCGGCGAGGCGTCCACGTCGCCGAAGGCGCCGACCGCCTTGTACATCTCCGGGTCTCCGGCGGGCCAGCGGTCCGGTCGCAGATTACGTACGTAGAGAAAATCCGTTGTTCGAATCGCCCGGACGGGATAGCTCAGATCGCCGCGCCGCACGTTGGCATGGCGCTCGCGCTCAAGGAAGACGTGATCACGCCCAGCATCTTTCCTGCCTTTGAGTAGCCCGACAAGGCTGCGGCCGGTCATCTCTTTGAGCGGCTTGAGTCCCGCCGCTTCGAGAAACGTCGGCGCGAAGTCGGCGTGGCTGACAAAGTCGCTGATGATTTGTCCGCCCTTCACCTGTGCAGTCCATCGGATCGCCAACGGCATCCGACTGCCGCTGTCTCGGATGTTTGCTTTGGCACGAGGAAACGGCATCCCGTTGTCGCTCGTAATCATGATTACGGTGTTGTCCAACTGCCCGGCCGCCTCCAGCAACTGAAGCAGTTCGCCGACTTCGCGGTCGAACCGCTGCACCTCGAAGTAGTAATCCAGAATGTCGCCGCGAACCTCGGGGGTGTCGGGCAGGAAGGCGGGCACTTGTACGTCTTCAAGCCGCATCCCTGATTGCAGACCCGTGCCCCGGACGTAAGGGCGGTGCGGGTCTTGGCTGCCAAACCAAAAGCAGAAAGGCTTATCGGCGGGCTTGCCCCTGAAAAACTCTTCAAAGCTCTTGAAGGTCGGGCCGGCTGGGTTGCGCATCCGGCCGTTCTCTTCGAGTTTGGCTGACGGGATGGTTTGCGTCGTCACCTGCGAGTTTTGGACACGGCCCGTGCCGCCGAGGACACCGGGCCCCCAGCCTTTGCGCGTGTAGCCGACGTAGTACCCGGCGGCCTCCAGCAAATCCGGATAGACGGCGAACTTCTTCGGCAAGAAGCCGTGCAGGTTGGCTCCTTCTTCAAGGCGGTGGACGGTCTGCCCGGTGAGCACGGCGGCGCGCGACGGCGTGCAGGAGGGTGAGACGCAGTAGGAGTTTGTAAAGAGCGCGCCTTCACGCGCGACGCGATCAAAGTTTGGGGTCTTTACGATTTTGTCGCCGTAAATACCGGCGTGTGGGTATGACCAATCATCGGCGATGATAAAGAGGATGTTCGGGCGTTTGATAGCTTGCCTGGTAGCGTGCGCGGGAGCCGTCGGCGCCGACAACACGATCAAGATTAGACACAGTCCGAGGGCGGCGATGATGCTTTGCAAAACGATTGATCTACGCATTTGATGAATCCTCTTTCCATCTTGAGTGGCTTCAGCAGACCGGTAGAAGTGTGGCTAGAACAACTCCGAATCTACTTTAGAAGAACCAAACATCGGCGGCATGAAAGTGGCATCTGTTGCGGGAGCCACGTTAATATGCTCGACCGTCGCCGACAGGAAGCTCACATACCACGCGGCTTAGACAGTTCCTCGTAAATTGACGCAACATACTAACGGCAGAGTCGTAGTGTGCCAAGCGCCGATTTGAAAATAAACTTTTCGGATTAAAACTTGGTGATGTAGACGCGACTAAGGCTCGCTACATTCAAGGGGCGATGAACCCGGACAGAGTGGCTGATGATCTCAGCGGGGAAGCGATGGCGGTGATATAGCGAAGAAGGCATGCACATCGGCAGATGATGTCACAAGATTTGTTATGTTGCATCGCTAGCCCGTTAAGTTGACAATACCACCTGCCCGAATCATCGCTGAATCGATCTTCCCAACCTTCACATCAAAATAAGCAAAGCTATTTTTTATCTTCATGGGGAAAAAACGGCGCGCAGGCAAATCCTTGAAACGGCCCATTCCCGGCACAAGTAATGCACATGAAAGTGTGCGGGTCGCTTCGACCGCCGCTTTCCGAGCGCCCCATACACAGTACAGGGGCAAGACACACCACTAAAGGCCCGCACGACGTTCCATTCAACCGCACCCCGCGCCCGTAAGATTCGCCCCCTGCTCTCACACCACCGTGCGGGTTGCCACACGCTTTCTTGGCAGCGCCTGTCAGGATTCTGACACTACTTAATCGGCAGTGATGGCGGAGACCGGCTAGAATCTATGAATATAGCTATCAAAAGAGATAGCAGTAGAGACGGCACTGGATGAGCTTGTTTGACATTCGATAACCCCTTCTTACTCATCCCTACCTATCCAACACGGTTCTTACACTTTCCAAACAAACCAGGAAGAAGTCGCCGTAGGCTCCGCTCACAGATGGAAACCTTTAAGGAAATTAGTAGAAAACACACGCTATGATTGCAGGAATAGTCTTATTTATCTTTGCTTTTGGATTCACGCCACCTGCCCAAGCTGGCACGTCCCAACAGGTACAAGAAGAAGCGCAGAAAAAGCCGGAAGAGAAAGCACCGGCACAAATAGATGAAAAGCCACAGCCGACACCGGACAGCAAGGCGAAAAAGAATTGGGCTTTCACTTACGGCGGCGAGGTCACAAACTATGTCGAGCGCATTTTTCGGCAATAGTACGCGTCAATGGCTTGAGACGAGCATCCGTCTGGACGGGACAGTCCGTTATAAAAAATTCACCGCAGGCGTCAGCGGCGGGCTAGTGACTCGGTGCGGTTGATCGCTCGGCCGGAGACACCTTCGGCGACGATGTCGTCGAACACGCAAAGACGATTAGCGGCGAGCGCACAAAGCTACTGTTGGCGACACGCTACGTTCCATCCTCCAGTTGGCGGGCTTCTGTGCTTCGGTTTCGTCATGATTCCGAAACAGTTATCGAAGGATGAAGATGCTTAACCTACGTATCTCTCTAGCGGCAAAGTGGCTGGCCTTCCAGGTTGTCGGCTTCAGTCTCATCTTGTGCTTAGTTGGGGTGGTTCAATATAGAAACATTCGCGATGCATCGTACAAAGACGTTGAGGATGTGGGTGAGGCCGTCAGCCAGTCCTTCAAAGAGATGCTGGTCCAAAACCCGGAGCTATTCAAGACCGGGACGCTCGAACCGGTCTTGCTCCGCTTCA
>JACCTF010000054.1 GCA_013812565.1 Pyrinomonadaceae bacterium
CATATAGCCGACCGTGCCCATCACTGTGCCTGGATCAGTAATCTTCTTCCGCGTCAGCGCTTCGGAGTTCACTCCGGCTGGTTGCGACACCCGCAGCTTGGCCAGACCGAAATCGAGAATCTTCACCCGCCCGTCAGTTGTGACAAACAGATTCTCCGGCTTGAGGTCGCGATGAACGATGCCTCTGGCGTGCGCCGCCGCAAGTCCGTCGGCGATCTGCCGCGCGTAATCAATCGCCTGGCGTTGCGGGAGCGCGCCTTGATCGAGTTGCGCGCGCAACTCTTCGCCTTCGAGCAGTTCGGAGACGACGTAAAGAAAGCCGTCGTGCGTCTCGACATCGAAGATGGAGAGGATGTTCGGGTGGTTCAAAGCGCCCGCGGCCTGTGCCTCTTGCTCGAAGCGGCGGAGGCGCTCAGAGTTAGCGGAAAGCTCCGCGGGCAGGACTTTGATGGCGACATCTCGGCCGATCTTCGGGTCATGCGCACGGTAGACCTCGCCCATCCCGCCCGCACCTAAAAGCGAGCGGATTTCGTAGCGTCCGAGTAGGGTGCCTGCAGTAAGGCTCATAAGCTTTGGTCAGGAGAATAAGCGCGCCCTCAGGTAGTGGATAGGCTGCTCGCTAGAACTGATGCAAGAGCCGCCTGACGCTGGTTCTGCCGATCCGCAAGCGGCGGGCGCTCTCCGCTTTGGTTCCAGTAAGGGAGGACCGCCTACGGTTAGGCAAGCAAGATGAACACTTTTGGGCGGAAGTGAGTTCATTGGACCAGCCATGTCGTGAAGATTTTGTGATTAGCAATTCGGGCGAAATTTAGGTCATCCAACTGCCTACGCGATCATCGCCACCCACTCGCCCTCGCGCATCACTTCGCAACCGCTCGCGCCAAGCTCTCTCAATCTCGATTGCACACCATGACTTTGCGCATCGAGCATGCCCGAGAGAATCAACCGACCACATGTTGCGCTCAAGAGCGCAGGCAGCAACTTTATAATCACATCTGCCGTGAGATTAGCGCAGACGCAGGTCGCGGAAGCGGTTCCGTTATCAACCGTGCCAACGCGAAATTCGATGCGTTCAGCGACTTGGTTCAGGCAGGCATTTTTGCGCGCAATCTCTACAGCCGCTGCATCTGTATCGCATGCCTCAATGCGCGCTTCGGGAGAGAGTTTGGCGGTGGCAATAGCGAGGATGCCGGTGCCTGTGCCGACATCAAGAAAGCTTCCGCCGCGAAAGTGGCTCTCGATTGCCGCAAGACATAGGCGTGTGGTTTCGTGCGTGCCGGTGCCGAAGGCCATTCCCGGTTCGATGCGGATTGTGAGTTGCCCCGGCCCCTCATTTACTTCGCTCCACGGCGGAGCAATGACCAAACGCCGGCCCACTGCAACCGGCTGCCAACTCCGCTTCCATTCGGCAAGCCAATCTCTGTGGGCGACTTCCGTGAAGATCGTTTCGCGCATTGCAGAAGCAGGCAGCGCATAGATGTGAAGCGCGTTGCGGAGCGCCGAGTCGATTGCTTCGCGCTCGGGCGGCGTCTCGAAGTATCCAACCACACGCACCAGTCCGCTGCTTTCTTCTCGCGCTTCGGTGCCGAGCGCGCCCGCCTCCATCAATGCATACTGCGCCGCTTCACCGGCTGCTTCGTCAAGCACAATTTCAACAGCATGCCAAGAGCGTGCGGCTGTCTGTGCCATGCTGCCTTCGCCGGTGTTCATTTTTCGCGCCCCGGCACGCCGAGCGTGTCAAGCACACGGTTATCGTCGCGCCATTTCGCTTCAACCTTGACGAAGAGTTCAAGATAGACTCGCCGTTCGAGTAATCGTTCAATGTCGGCGCGAGCGCGTGTGCCGATCTCTCTTAAACGTTCACCGCCGCGGCCGATGATGATCTTTTTCTGTGACGAACGCTCGACAAAGATCGCGCAGTGAATTACGGCGACATCTTCACGCTCTGCCTCAAATCTCTCGGTCACGACCGCTGTTACATAAGGCAGTTCTTCTCCGGTGGTCTCCAGAATCTTTTCGCGCACCATCTCCGAGACAAGCAGACGCAGCGGTTGATCCGTTAACTCGTCCTCCGCAAAAAGCGGTTCGCCCTCGGGTAGGTTTTTAACAATCTCTCCGGTTAGTACATCCACCATATAACCACTGCGCGCCGATACAGGCAGCACAGCCTGCCATTCATACTCGTCGCTGTACCACTCGATCAGCGGCAGGAGTTGTGACTTATCGGATAACTTGTCGGTTTTATTGAGCAACAATAGCGCGGGTTTATGGGAGTTCTTTACCAGATCGAGCACGAAGCGGTCGCCGTTGCCCGTCGGCACCGCGGCGTCGCGCATCAACAGCAGCAGATCGACGCCCGCCAGCGCGTTATGGACGGCAGCCATCATGCGACGGTTGAGCAGGTATCCAGGCTTGTGCACGCCCGGCGTATCAACCAACACGATCTGACCGTCGGGGCGCGTGATGATGCCTTGAATCGCAAAGCGCGTCGTCTGCGGCTTGTTTGAGACGGCCGCGATCTTTTCGCCGACCAGCCTGTTTAGAAGTGTCGACTTGCCTGCATTAGGTCGCCCGATCAGCGCGACGTAGCCACTGCGGTAGCTTTGTGTTCCTTCGGGTTTCATCACTTACCGATCAAGCTATAGAGTGAATCCGCCAAGTTTGGAGCCAGAGGTTTGATCACTTTGTATTGTTCGAGCGCTAAATCGCGATTACCAAGATCGAGATAGAGCGTTCCCAAGTTGAAGTGCGTTTGCGCATCTTTTGGCTTGAGACGAAGGAACTGCTTATAAGCTGTGACCGCTTTTTGGTACTCGCCTGATTCGCGGTATGCCAGCCCCAGGCGGAGATGGGCTTCGGCGAATTCAGGGTTGACGGTCGCCGCTTGTTTGAAAGACTCGATGGCCTCTTTGTATCGGCCCAGGGCGGCGTATGTAAGGCCGAGGTTATGGTGCACCTCGGCTGAATTTAGTTTCAAGCTGATCGCCTTCTTATAAGCCGCAATCGCTTCGGCGAACTGGCCCGATTCGTGGTGCGCGCCTCCGAGGTAGAAGTGTGACAGAGCGTTATTAGGATTGCGGTTGATGGCTTGCTTGTAAGCTTTGATCGCTTCCTCGTGCACCTTCAATTCGCGCGATGCAGTGTCGAGGTTGATACGTGCCTTGACGTAGTTTGGGTTGAGACTGAGGGCTTTCTTGTATGCGCTAATTGCTTCCTGCCCCCGCCGCAAAGCAAAGTAAGCGGACCCGAGATTATTGTGCCCTTCGGCGAAGTTTGGATCGACGCGGAGGGCACGCTTGTAAACTTCGGCGGCGTCCGCGTAACGCTGCAACTTGTCATAGGCTAGTCCCAGGCTGTAGATCGCCTCTAGGTCATCTGGTTTGAGGCGAATCGCCTGCAGGAAAGATCTGGTTGCTTCCTCATGCCGCCCCATCGCAGAGTAGGTCAACCCTAGATTACTGTGCACCACCGCATCGTCTGGTTTAAGGCGAAGCGCTTCCTTGAAAACCCTGGCGGCTTCCTCAAATCGGTTCGTGCGATAGTATGACAGTCCTAAGTTGTTGTGCGCGTACACATCCTTTTGGTTGAGCCGGATGGCCTGCTGAAAGGCTTTGATCGCCTCCTCATAGCGGTTCAGCTCGCCATAGGCAATGCCGAGGTCGTTGTGCGCATCAAGATTATCGGGTTGAAGGCGGATGGCTTGTTCGAAGGCTTCAACCGCCTGTTTATACTGTCCCGCCGCACAGTACGCGACGCCGTTGTTGTAGTAAGCCGTGGCTTGGTTCGGCGGCTGAGGATTGCTGCCTATGCTCGCGGGTGACTGGACAGGTGTTTGCGCATGGGTAGGAGTCATCAGAAGTAGAATAAATATCAACCAGTAAAGCCTTGTGCGAATCATTATTACATTCCTTTTTAAAGCGGGAGACAAAAGTCAGAAGGCAGTGATTTCAGTCTGAGGATTCTGACTCCTATCTACTTGTTTTCAAATCGCAAATTGCCAATCACCAATCGAAATTCCCCGTGATCCTACTACACGCCGCTTGGCTTGCGCCATCCGGGGCTTGCGCCTGCCTTCCCTGAAGGCCTGTTATCCGTTAAGTGCATCAAGCGCTTGTTGAAGTTCGTTGCGTTTGGCTTCGAGTCGTGCGTCCGAGGCATCTGCCGGGACAAAGATCGGGGCGGCGATACAAACGCAGGCGCGGGCGAAAGGAAGCGGCACTTGCAAAGCATCCCAGCTCGGGATCGTGATGTGGCGCGTTGATCGAACGGTGAAAGGCAAGATCGGCTGGCCCGTCTTCTTCGCCAGCAGCACCGCGCCCATCTTGGCGACATAGCGCGGCCCGCGTGGACCATCAATCGTAAAGCCCGCGGGAACTCCGGCGCGCATCACGCGGATCATCTCAACCAGTGCGCCGACGCCGCCCCGCGTGCTGCTGCCTCTGGCCGCGCCGTAGCCGAAGCGTTGGATAAACCGGGCGATATACTCGCCGTCGAAGCTTTGCGAGGTAACGACAACGATGCCGCGCTGCCGCCAGAAATAGGTTGCGAGAAGTATCCGGTTGTGCCAGCAGGTGTAGATCGGCACATGACCCGCATGTTCGAGCGTCTGCCAATGCTCCCAGCCTTCGACTTCAAAGCGCGTGGTGCGGCCGATGACTCCAATCAAAGTGTAGAAAGCGAGATCAATCGTGCGGATCAACAAACGCTGCTTGAGCGTGTAGGCAGACAGGTCGGCGAATTTATAAGCCCGCTTCATGCCTTCCTCTGCCCTGCCCTCACCGCGCGGGGTGCTTTCCGATTGTATTAATTGTTTTGCTGAAGCTTGCATCACACCTTTCGTCTCAGACGAGGCGAGTCTAGCAGAAGCACGCCCGTTCAAAAAAAGTCCAAAGTCTAATATCCAAAGTTGAAGGTCTAAAGTTCCAGGCCAGTCTTGAACATTGATCTTTGGACATTAGCGGCTGCTTTCCGCCCCAACTCATGTGGTAAAATTTGCAACCCTATGCTAAATAGCAACGCACAGGGATGACAAGCGTGCTTCCCAGCGCGTGCACTCTCCACGATTTTCAGGACTCGAACGGAATAAAGATTAATGGAAAAACGACGCATCCTGATCGTTGACAGTAACGAGGAGCTTCGCTCGATGCTTGAACAGGTCTTGAGCGAACTCGGCCATAAGGTGGTAGCGACCGGCAGCCGCGCCGAGGCGCTGGCCCGCAAGGACCTTAAAGCGTTTGATCTTGTAATCAGCGATCTGACGGATGAAACCGAAGGGGGCGTGCAAATCTTTAGTGAACTCAAGCGCAAACGC
>JACCTF010000107.1 GCA_013812565.1 Pyrinomonadaceae bacterium
CGCGTGCGCAATTGCGCTACGGCACAACCGCTTACCTGCCGAGCACCATCTCGGCCCGGCACACGGATCTGCTGACGGCGCTTGAAGCGTGCGTCGACGCGGAAGCGAACAAAGACCTCGCAGCAGAGATCATCGGCGTGCATGTCGAAGGGCCTTTCATCAATATCAATAAGAAAGGCGCACAACCAAAAGACGGCATTCGCGATCCCGACTTGGATCAATGTCGCGAGTATCTGCGGGCCGCACCCGGAAGAATCAAGATCATGACGCTCGCGCCGGAACTGCCCGGCGGTATCGAACTGGTGCGCTTGCTGGTCCAAAACAATGTCGTCGCATCACTCGGCCATTCCGAAGCTGATTACGAAACGGCGCTTGCCGCCATCGAGGCCGGGGCATCTCATGCCACGCATCTCTACAATGCGATGCCCGCGCTCCATCACCGCCAGCCGAACCTGACCACCGCCTGTTTGAATGAACCTGCCATCCGCGCTGAGATCGTCCCGGACGGCATTCACGTTGCGCCGGAGATGGTTCGCCTCGCCGCTAAACTAAAGGGACGCGAGCGCCTTGTTTTGATTACCGATGCAATGGCCGCCGTCGGCTGCCCTGACGGAGTCTATGCACTGGGCGATAGCCAGGTACGCGTTGCGGGTGATCGTTGTACGCTGCTCGACGGAGTCACGATTGCGAGTTCGATGCTGACGATGAATCAAGCGGTCGGCAAGGCGTTCGCCTTCACCGGCATGAGCCTGGTTGATGCGACCTTTATGGCCTCGCTGCTGCCCGCTGAAATCTGTGGCGTTGCCGACCGCAAAGGCTCGCTTACGGCGGGCAAGGATGCTGACATCGCGATTCTTCATCAAGATTTTTCAGTTCGCATGACCATACGCGGCGGCGAAGTCGCTTATCAGGCGACTGCGTAGTGTCCGCCAAGTTGAACCGCATTAGAGATAGAGGGTGTCTTGAAGTATCACAGACTGAAGTCTGTGATTACGTTTTTTGAGCACAGACTTCAGTCTGTGATACTTCATTCGACTTAGGTTTTGCGCGTCGATCCGGGATTGATTTAGCTCTATCAATCCCCGGTTCACTGCTTGTAATCAGGAGCCACTCATATGAATTTCACCATTCTTGACTGGACCATCGTCATCAGCTACCTCATCTTTTCCGTTGGCATCGGGCTGATCGGGAAACGTTATGTCGGCAACGTCTCGCACTATCTGGTCGCCGGGCGTGAACTGGGTTTGTATGTGGGTATTGCGACGTTGGCCGCGACCGAGATCGGCACAATCACGTTTATGTACAACGGCGAACTCGGCTACAAGTACGGCTTCGCCGCCTTCGCCGCCGCGCTGATCTCAGGGTTGGTGATGATCGTCGTGGGCCGCACGGGGTTTGTTATCAGCCGCCTTCGTGAGTTGAAACTGATGACTGTGCCGGAGTATTTCGAGGTCAAATATAGCCGGGGCTTGCGCATCGTGACGGGCGTGCTGGTGGCTCTCGGCGGTATCCTCAACATGGGAGTCTTTCTCAAGATCGAAGGCGAGTTTCTCACAATCGTCAGTGGCATTGATGCGAGTTACCTGATCGCCGTGATGACCGTCATTTTGTTGCTTGAGCTTATGTACACGGTGCTCGGCGGAATGGTTTCAGTCGTCATCACAGACTTCATGCAGTATATCTTGCTCTCGGTGGCGACCATTCTCGTCTCGATCTACGCTGTTTACTACGCGGGCTGGAGCAACATCGTTGACAAGGTTTCGACGACAATGGGCGAGGCCGGATTCAATCCGATCAGCAACCCGAAGTTCGGTTTGACCTTTCTGATCTGGCAGGCGTTGCTGTGGTTCTCAGTTCATACATGCTGGCAAACGACGGCGATGCGCATGTTTTCCACCAAGAGCGCGGAGACTTCCAAACGCGTGATGACATGGACCGGATTCATCTTTCTCGGGCGCGGCATGCTGCCGATGCTCTGGGGAATCGCAGCGTTGACGTTGTATGGCACAGGGGCGTTAGACGGCGGTGTGCCTGCGCCCGTGGTCAATGGTCAAACACTCGCGCCGATTGATGCGATGCCCGCCATGCTCGCGCAAATTTTGGGGCCGGGCATACGTGGTATCGTCGTCGCCGGAATGCTTGCCGCGACGATGTCCGTTAACAGTTCATACCTGCTCGGATGGAGCGCGGTGATTTCACAGGATGTGATTCTGCCCGTCAGGCGCGCGATGGGAAAGGGGCCGCTCAGTTCCAGCCGACAGATTCTCGTCAACCGTTTGGCGAACCTGTTCGTCAGTCTGTTCCTGATGTTCTGGGGCCTTTACTACACGCCGCCCGGCGCGGTCTATCTCTATCTCAACATCACAGGCACGATCTTTCTCGCCGGGGCGTTCGTCTGCGTCGTGGGTGGTTTGTACTGGCGACGCGCCAACACGACGGGCGGTTATCTGGCGATGCTGATGGGCGCGGCGGGTGCGATTATCCCCTTCTTCTTCCTCGGCTGGAGCGAGAACGTGACAGGGTTTGCGGCGTTCGGACTTGCGGCATGTGGACTGATCATCGGTTCACTGCTGGGACGACCGTCGGCCGCTCCTGAGCAGCAAGTAGCGGCGGACTGATCCACAAAGGACACAAAGGACACAACTGTCTGAACAGCCCCGTAGGGGCGAGATTCAATAGCGTGGGGCACCGCCCCACGAAATCAGTCCATATCATCCACAGCCCTGAAAGGGCGGCATAGGCTTGATTGATTCAAATTATCTCGCCCTGTCAGGGCTGGTCGGTTGCCCGGCGATCACCCGGCGCGCTGCACCGGGCTATTGAATGATGCCCC
>JACCTF010000593.1 GCA_013812565.1 Pyrinomonadaceae bacterium
ACGGAAGGAGTGCAAAGCGTTATTTGAGAATTCGCGTTAATTGCCGGTGGACGCCTGGTAATCAAGCGGCTACTCGATTACCCACCTGCACGACGGCGTTTATACCCGGAAGTCTGCCCAACATGCTGTTGCCACGGCATCAGCATGTTGTTGTCTGCGGCGACGTGCGTTAATATCCTCAATAATCACTTCGATTTGATCATTACCAATTTAGGGGAAGCTTACTCCTGCGCGCCACATCAATAACAATTTCCGCCCCGGAGTTGTCCGACGCCGATCCGCAAATCGATTATCTTTATGGAAACACAATTCGTTCCAGTTAGCGACGTAAACACTTTGGATCATCTCTTTACACGTTCGCACCAAACGCCTGTGGTGTTGTTCAAGCACAGTACGACTTGTCCGATCAGTCGGGCGGCATACCAGCAGATGTCTGAACTAGAAGGGGAAGTCGCGCTTGTTGTGGTGCAAACCGCGCGCGAGGTTTCACGCGACATCGCGACGCGAACCGGGATCCGGCATGAATCGCCGCAGGCGATGGTTTTGCGGGATGGTAAAGTCGTGTGGTCTGCTTCGCACTGGGACGTTACAGCCGAAGCCGTGAAACAGGCGATGAGCAGTCATGTATGAAAGTCCCTGAGAGGCTGCTTATGATGGCGGGCGGCGCTAGATGGTGATGAGCAATCCTTTGCAAAGACGCGGCGCTGCTGTCGAACCGCGCGAGATCATGCAGGAAGGCGACGCCGGCGTGCGTATCACATGGGCTGACGGGGAGATATGTCATTACACTGCGCCGACCCTGCGCCGCTTGTGCCCATGCGCGCAGTGCGTTAATGAGTGGACTGGAGAGAGGATGCTTCAACCCAGGGAGATTTCAGATGCCTTGCAAATCGCCGACCTCCAGATTGTTGGACGTTATGCCCTCAACTTCAAATGGAACGACGGCCACGAGACAGGCATCTACAGCTTTCGTCTGTTACGCGAGATGTGCGATAAAAAGTTGATAGCTGAAGCCTCACAGCGGCGCACAGAGTAGGCTTCACGAAGAACGGCGCGAAGAACCTAGGACATTCGGCATATTGGGTATAAACAATCTATTGTGCAATCGAGGAAGGATCAGGTTTAAAGGGTAATGATTGATGACGGAAGCAATTGGGTGGGTCAGCTCACTGATCCTCTTGCTGACTATCGGCAAGCAGATTTATAAACAATGGCAGGAAGGTTCAAGCGAGGGAGTTTCAAAGTGGCTCTTCGTTGGTCAGATGGCCGCGTCCTTAGGGTTCACCATCTATAGCTGGCTTGTGGGCAACTGGATTTTTGTCGTCACCAACCTGCTGATGCTCCTTAATGGATTGATCGGCTTCGGCATTGTACTTCGACACCGGCGACACGGGAAACCCAAAGACACACCCGGGGGAGCGGCTCGCAGCTTTGAGGCGGAGCGCGCTTAACATATAAAAGCAAAAGGATTAAAGATTACGAGACATAAGGTAGAAGACGGAACAGTCGCAAGTATCGCTTTTCATCCTGACTTCTGTCTTCGAACACTTCTTTTATGAACGAACGTGACTTTTTCAACGAACAACAAGAGACCAAGCGCGCCCTCTATAGCTGTCCGCACTGCCGTGAACGCGCTGAATATGATGTGCGATGGTTACGCCGCACTAAGAAAAAGCAGTTGCCTTCGAACGCCAGCGAACAAGATCGCGCGCGTTTCAATACATCTCGCGACTATATGGTGCGCATTGACGACCTGTTGATGTGCCGTAACGCGCGCTGCCGTAAGCGGTTTGACATCCCAAACTCGCAATCCGTGGTCTTTATCTAAATCCAATCACAAGCGACTTAAAGCCAAGCGTGCAGAGCACACAAGAAAAATTCTTAATCTCCGATGATTTTCCCTGCCGATCCCGCTTATTACTGCATTCGAACTTTACTCTAATAGAGCACAGACGCATAAAGCGGCGATGGCTTCCGCGACTTGAAGCACAACATCGCGCGATCATCAATGTACTCAATAAAGCCATACCGGCCCGCATCGAGTGGCATGGCATCTGACAAAATTCTGTGGCGCACAGTTTGCTAATCATCTGCACAAAACAGTTAAGACACATTCCACAAAATGAGGAACTTTCGCATGGGAAACTCGTTCTTAGATAAACAACCCTGAACGGTAATACTGCAACAAACTATGAAAATGGACACTAAACCAAACATCAAAATTATCAAACGCAGCGAACGAAACCAGCGAGTAAAAGCTGGCGCGAGTTCGCAAACAATTACAAAGAAACCTCAGGACGCGGCGCGCGATATGGTTAATACCGTTAGCGAATGGGTTAACGAATTTCAGCGTAAGCGCCGTGCGGAGACCACCGAAGCCCTGAAGGGTCTCTTACTAAACACATCACCGCAATCAAGCAAAGCATAGTTGCGGATTCCTCCAACGAAACAGCCTGTTCTTGAGAACAAAGTTGCGACCAAGTTTCTAAAAACCTTCCTGCTCATCTACAATCAACAAAGACTACGAGTTTGCTTTATAATGCGGGCGCTCCGGGTGCTTAACGTGCGCAGCGGAGCGGTTGATGTTACTGCCGGTGCGGTAGGGCGCATAAAGAGCGTCCACACACTTGTTCGTCCATACTTGCACTAGGAGGAGTCAAGCTCGATGACCTACGTTGTAACGGAGCCTTGTGTTAAGTGCCGATACACAGACTGCGCAGCCGTCTGTCCAGTGGAAGCCTTTCACTTGGATGACGAGATGCTGGTAATTAACCCGGACACGTGCATTGACTGTGATGCGTGTGTTCCAGAGTGTCCGGTTGAAGCCATCTACCCGGAAGATAAAGTGCCGGCGCAGTGGCAATACTACACAGAGCTAAATGCCGAGAAGGCAGCGAGCGGCTTGCCTATTATTAGCGAGAAGATTGACGCGCTTTGCTAGCCGTCGGTTTTGGTGAAGCCATCTACTGGCCTCTAGCGCTTTCAGCACCCTTGTGCCACAATTGCGGGCTGCTTTTCTAAGATTAGAACGGCGTGTTTTTCATCCGATGGTAGACGATTATAGACTGAGGGTTCGACCATGAACAGAATACACTTGATCGTTTCAGTGCTCGCCATCTGCTGCTTTAGCATTGCTGCGGCACCGGCGCTTCGCGCGCAGCAAGAGCGAGAGGCCGCACCGCAAGTCAGCATCGCGCCTGGCCCCAGTTCCACTGATAACGCGCTTGATAGCGCCGGGGCTATTCGATATCAAGTTGGCCCAAGTGACACTATAGACATTCGAGTGTTCGGTGAGCCGCAGTTTAGTGGACCAATTGAGGTGGACGAGGATGGCAACATCGAAGTTCCGTTTATCGAGAAGCCCATCAAAGTCACCTGCCTAACTCAGCCCAAGATACGTAAAATCATCGCTACAGAATTGGAACGGTATCTAAATAAGCCGCAGGTGAGCGTGCGCGTGACGGCGAAAAATGCTCGGGCCCCGGTGGTGGTGTTCGGAGCAGTTCGCTCAGCGACGCGCATCGGGATGCAACGGAAGAAACGGCTTCTAGAAGTTTTGGCGGTTGCCGGCGGTATCACTGAGCAAGCCGGCGGAGACATTCAGGTGTTCCACACGACATCCGAAATGTGTCCAGAGCCGGGCGAAGAAGAAATGACGGCGGTCATTGAGCAGGCAGCATTGGTTGAGCAGAAGACAACGACAACCGAGCAAGCGACTGAGCAGAAGACGACGACCGAAGCTGAGATAACGACCGAACAGAAAACAACAGACGATAAGTTGCAGGTTCGGTTCGATATTTATAGTTTGGATAATTTGAAGCTTGGAAAAGATAATCCATACATCAGGCCCGGCGACATAGTGATTGTTCAAGAGGCTAAGCCTGTCTATATCACCGGCGCGGTGAATGCCCCAATGGGATTACATCATCGCGAGAACATGTCTCTGAGTCGCGCTATTGCGATGGTCGGTGGCGTTAGACCAGATGCCAAGAAAAGCGACGTACGCATCTACCGACAGAAGGTCGGCAGTTTAGACCAGGAAGTTATCAAGGTAAATTATGGCGCTATCAAAAATAAGAAGCAGCCGGATATTGCGCTTCAGCCATATGACATTGTTGATGTAGGAGCGACTTCTGCAATCTCACCAGCGCGTCTGCTGCAACTAGCATTGGGAGCCGGAGCGGCCAGCGTTTCGACCATCGGCACTTATTTGCCATACAGAGTTCTGTATTGATTCGAGGAGAAGCGCAGGCGATCAAGCGCCTCGGCGCGAGTTGCTGCCACATTTGTGGCAACCGTTATCAAAGAATCGTAATGTAGATTGTCGGGGAAACTCATATGGATCGAAAAGCCATACCGTCAAGCACGCGTCGAAAGCGGCGGCTCTCAACTTTTCTGTGGATCGCTGGGTTGGTGGCAGCAGTCATCACACTACTTTACTATCAACAAGTCGCAGTGCTCTATGTGCTCGCGACGCTAAGTGTTGCGGGCCTGCTAATCATTGTTGCCTTGACGGATCTCGGCGGCGCGCGACGTGTTGTGAACGAGGTCGCACCGCTCGATGACGCTGCGGCAATTGCTGATGGAGCAGCGACTTCATCCGCAACCTTTTCCTTAAATACTCCGCAAACTGCAAAGAGGCGTTGATCTCTCTTCGGTACCAAGGTGGAGAAGCTTGTTTGTTCGCTGCGCTAGAGACCTCATTGCTCCGCTTGTCTGTACCTCTCGCCCCGCCAATTACCCTCTGTCCAAAGACACCGATGCACGTGACAGCAGCTTCTGTCCAACGCTCTTTGTAATCCTCAGCCTCCATTGTTTGCTTCCTATGCAAAGTCGTCTGTAGCGATGTGTAAAATATACCGCTTTGAGCGTCGCGGCTTTTCTGGAAGCATGACAAACTGCTTCCAGCGAGCAGCAACTTTGGTTGACTTCTCTCGCTTGAATTCGATAAATGGCTGAACGTTCAGGGGATTGTTTAGGAATTAAATCGGTAATGAATCTGCCGTGCAAGGATTCGTGGTTCAGTGTTTGCTCGTAGACTTGACGCACGCCGGCTCCAAAAGTTTGCAAGCGTACATTAAAACAGACAGGTTGCAGCACACCTTTGCAGCCTGATCCCACCCGATTTTAAGTTCACCTTTCAGAAAGATTTACAATGCACCGTTTAACTACAGTTGTACTTCTCGCCGCACTGATCTGTGCGACCGCTATCCCCAGCCATTCATATACTTTTCAGCACACGGACGCTAGCGCATCCACCCGGCTAAAGTGGCCTGCCCGCACAATCCAGGTTGCGTTATCACCTTCGCTTGCTTCACCGCCGGCTAATATCAAAGCGGGCAGCGATGTTTATACGGCAGCACGCCGAGCCTTGGCGCGCTGGTCCGAAGTCGCGAACATACAATTCGTTGAAATTCAGACGAGCGAGCAATCGATCAGTGCATCGGGCAGTTCCGATGGAGTCAGCTTAATTACCGTTGCCAACACGTCGCAGAACGCTGCTGCGTTTTCCCCTGGAGCGGACATACCAGGCCGCACGCGCATCTTCTTCGATCCGACAAACGGCAATATCACCGAAGCTGATATTGTGATTAATCCAAATCTGTTTGCTGGCGACGGCGGGGCCCGGTTCTCCACCGATGGAACATCCGGCACCTACGATCTGGAATCGATCTTGACGCATGAGGTCGGCCACCTGCTCGGCCTAGACCATTCGGGCGTGATCGGCGCTACGATGCAGCCGCTCCTGGGAGTAAACAATCTCTACGGCGTACAAGCATTCACCGTGCGCACGCTTTCGGAAGATGACCAAGCAGCCGCGCACACGCTCTACAATCCGCGATTAAACACGGGGGCGATCAGCGGAACAGTTGCTTACGCTAACGGAACTGCCGCCTACGGTGCTCATGTATGGGCAGAGGATATTTCAACCGGCAAGGTGATAGCTGGCAACGTCGCGTTTGCCGATGGCGCGTACCGCATTGATGATTTGCCGGCAGGCAATTACCGCGTAATGGTTGAATCCTTGGACGGCCCCGTCGCTGCTTCCGACTTTATCTCGCGCGCTTACGCAGGCCTGCGCACTGCTCCGCCGCAATCGTTTCGGTCAGCCGAGGCGACAAGCAGCATCAGTGTGGCAGCGGGTGGCACAACCAATCTCGTAATTGCTCTCCCAGGCGCGGCGCGTGCGCTCAACTCGCGGTTGATTGGATTGGGTGGAACGCTTTCGGCATCCGCTGTGCCGCTTTCTCCAGGCGGAACGTACACCATTTATGTAGGCGGAGATGGAGTAGACCAAATCCCCGGCTCAGGTGTTAGCATCCAATCGTCTTCCATCACCGTCAATCAAGCCAGCTTCCAATCGGTGCCTGGCTACGGGGTTCCGGTGATCAGCTTCGACGTGAGCGTGAGTTCAAATGTCTCCCCCGGTGACTACACCATTCGTCTGCAATCCAACACAGGCGAAGTCGCGTACCTCACGGGCGGCTTGACTGTCGAAGCTGCTGTGCAGTTTGAGTTTGGGAACTACAGCGTGGCCGAGAACGCTAATCGTGCGACGCTAGTCGCCATCAGAGGCGGTGACACCTCGACAGCCGCCAGCTTCAACTACTTGACTGTGGATTCGACAGAGTTCATCGGCTGCGACACTGTCAGAGGAGAAGCGTTGCCACGTTGTGACTATGTCACTACGGTTGACACGCTCACCTTTGCTGCTGGTGAAACACAGAAAACGATTTTGATTCCAATCATTGATGATGGTTATGTAGAAGGATCTGAGACGTTGCGCATCGCATTGACGAATGCTGCCGGCGCAAGTCTCGGCACGCGGGGTATTGTGACGCTAACGATTACTGACAACGATGCAGCAAGCGCGGCCAACCCTGTTTACAGCAATCAATTCTACGTGCGGCAACAGTATCTTGACTTCCTCTCGCGTGAGCTGGAGCAAGCCGGTTTTGATTCATGGCTAAATGTACTCAATGGCTGCACCAATAATGCGCCATCATGCGACCAGATCGAAGTCTCAGCTTCGTTCTTCCGCAGTCAGGAATTTCAGGGCAAGGGCTACTTCATCTACCGCTTCTACACTACTTCGTTCGGTTTGCGTCCAACCTTTGCCGAGTTTGATCGGGATGTGAAGCTATACAGCGCACGCACCGACACGGAAGTGGAACTGAAGAAGGAAGCGTTCATCGCGGACTTTGTCAGTCGCGCCGCATGGAGGATGAAGTTCGATGGAATGTCGAACTCGATCTATGTTGATACGTTGCTCCAAGCAGCCGAGGTACAGCTTGCTAGCCGCAATCAGCTAATCAGTGATCTTGATGGCGTGCGGAAAACGCGCGCACAAGTGCTCCGCGAGATTGTGGAGAGCGCTGAAGTGAGCGCGCAGCATTACAACCGCGCGTTTGTGGCGATGCAATACTTCGGGTACTTGCGGCGTGATCCTGAAGACGCAGGCTACCAAGCGTGGTTAGCGGTGATCAATGCTAATCCAACGAACTACCGGCAAATGGTCGATGGCTTTGCCAATTCTACCGAGTACCGAAAACGCTTTGGTCAATCTTAAAGCTTTGTCGTACACATAACCATCCAATAGAATCAGTAGCCGGCGAACGACAAAGGACTTCGCCGGCTACCATTTTATTCACAGTATCGAGACATCAAAAGCAGCGGCTCGGGCTGAAGCGAAAAACGGTTTCATCCCCCAAATCGCGACAAGCAATCGACGAAAGATTAACGTCAATGTCGTGCAAGCTCGCTCGCTACATCAGTAAGCTCAGCTTAGCTGAAGTGTTGGTTGACATTTCGTTAAATCCCAACTTATAGTGTGCCGCGCTAGAACTTGCTCAATGGGCTGTGTATTTTTTAATCTCTCAGTCCTGAGTTACCAGAGCACGCGCATACATGTTCAAACTCCAACGCCTAGAAATCACCGGCTTTAAATCCTTCGCAGATTACACAGAACTCGTCTTTACAGGTGAGGGCATCACCGCCGTTGTCGGTCCAAACGGTTGCGGTAAAAGTAATGTCGCGGATGCCATCTCATGGGTGCTCGGTGAGCAGCGAGCCAAGCAACTACGCGGCGCAGAGATGAAGGATGTCATCTTTCAAGGATCGCGTGGTCGCGCGGCAGGCGGCATGGCCGAAGTGGTCCTCCACCTGATGCGCGACGAAACGTCTGTAAACGAATCGGACATCGAGGACATAGATTCTGCCCTCGAAGAGATTGATGATCAAAGAACGACTTTTGAAGGAAGCGGCGCGTCTGAGACCATCGGGGAGAAGTTGGTAGACGAAGCGACGGATGGAAGCCCGCAAAACGTTCAGTCGAAGGCTGCGGCGCAAGCCGACGTAACTGGTTCAGTAAGCATTGCCCCGGCCATCGCTGAAGCAGCATCAATTCCTACAGATGAATCCGCGTCTAGTGAAGGCGAGCCTACTGCAACTGCAAGTTCCGAAGCGATGACTAAAGCTCGCGGCAAGCGGCACTGGCGACCGAGTCGTATTGCTTTGGAGTTTGCGCCGGGTGAAACCGTTACGGTGACCAGGCGCTTGTATCTCTCAGGCGAGAGCGAGTATTTGTTGAACGGTCGCGCGTGTCGGCTGCGTGATATTCAGGATTTGTTCTCAGGCACAGGCCTCGCTGGCGCACACTACGCCATCATCGAGCAGGGCCGCATCGGTCAAATACTCTCAGCTAAACCGATGGATCGCCGCACGCTCATCGAAGAAGCCGCCGGGATCACAAAGTTTCGCGTCCGCCAACGAGCCGCCGAAGTGCGTTTGGAGGGGGCGCGGGGCAATCTTCATCGTCTCTTTGACATCATCTCAGAGATTGAAAGACAAGTCGTCAGCTTGCGTCGTCAAGCGACAAAGGCTCGGCGCTACAGTCAAACGCGCGAAGAACTGCGCGCAGCTTTGCGCCAAGTTTTCGTCGCCGATGAACGCGCGCTCCGAAGCCTGCTGGAGGAGCTTCGCACACATCTTGCCGAAGCAAGTAGCGAGGAGCAGAGACTCGCGGCGGAACTAGCCGCGCGCGAGGAGGAATCTCGGCAAGCGACTGCGGCAGCGCGCGCGTCCGAAGAAGAATTAGCCCAGCGCCGCGCTGCTGCCGCCGCGGCCGCTTTGCAACGCGACCGCAGCGAACGCGAACTCGCTTATCAGCAAGAGCAAGTCGCAGCACTCGAACAACGATTGACCGAGGTTGAAGGCGAATCGGAAACGGTAAGCGTGCGGTTAGTGAGCGTTGAAGCGGAAGCCGCCTCTCTGCGTGAACGCGAAGCCGAGGTGCGCCGGGCAAGCGAGGAGACCGCGCGTTTGGTTGCATCGGCTGAAGCCGCTTACGCTGAGCGCACGCTTGAAGTGGCGCAAGCCGAAGCGGAGATCGAGCAGACGCGCACCGAACTGCTTACCCACACAGCCGTAACCGAGCGGTTGATGGAGATCGGTCGCCAACTCGAAGCCACACTCGACCGCTTGGCTGCTCAGGCGGAAGGTTTAGCGCGCGAGCAGGTGCGCGCCGCCGCTGCCCACGCCGAAAGCACAGCGGAAGCTGAGCGCATCAACATCAATCTCAACGAAGTCCGCCTTCGCCTTGAACAGCTCGCCGAAGAACGCGAGGTGGCAGTTGAGGCCGTGACTCTGGCGCGTGCTGAGGCTGTGGCGGCGACGGCGGAACATGCCCGCATCCGCGATGAAGCGGCGCGGGTGCGTCATCGCCTCGACACGCTGGCGGAACTGGATGCTAAACGCGAACTTTATTCGGAAGCTGTCCAAAATCTGTTCGCGTCAAGCGAAGCTGTAAAAGATTTTCATTCCATCGGAACGCTCGTTGATGTGTTGCGCGTTGAACCGCAGTGGGAGCAAGCGGTGGAAAGCGCACTCGGCCCCTTCCTACAGTCGGTGATTGTGCCGACGCCGGATGATGCGTTGCGGGCTGCTCTCTGGTTGAAGGAGAAGAACTGGGGACGCGCCACTTTTCTAGTCACCGGTCTTCACGGCGCGAGCGTGGACGAGCAAAACGATCACACGTCGCATACCGGAGTCGCGCTCGCCGAAGAGGCTGATGACACGGACGACTTAAGGCTGTCCGTCGATGAACTGCAAGACAGCGGGTTGCGCATTAGCGATCTACTTTGGGCACCGACTGAAATTCTCCAAGTCCTAGACCGGACGTTGACGCGCGAAATGAACGCGCAACTCGCCGAGACTCTCGACCAGGCGATGATTAAATCGCTTGCCACCGGCGACGCCTTCGTGACACGCGAAGGAGAGTGGGTTGCGGGCGGTCAGTTGCTTAGCGCCGGTGGTAGTCTTCATAACTCGAGCGGAAATGCCGGAGGACTTCTCGCGTTTAAGCGCGAGATGCGACAACTCGAACTTCGCGCCGCCGAGTTTGATCAAGAAGTGGCCGCCGCCGCTCAAGCTGCGAGCGCGGCGCGGCACAAGCTCGGCGAACTGGAAGAGGCGCTTGTGCAGCTCAATGAAATCATCGGGCGCGAGGAACGCGAGCAGATGGCGCGTGAGCTTCATGCCGCAGGGGTAAAGCAGGACATCGAGCGTGCCGAACGTCACCTGCGCGTTGTCGCTGACGAAGCGGCACGGCTTGCCGAAGAGCGAAGGGAAGTGGGGGGGCGGCGTGCGACTGCGGCCACTGAAGCAGAAGCGGCGGAGGCGTCGCGTCTCGCCTGCTT
>JACCTF010000120.1 GCA_013812565.1 Pyrinomonadaceae bacterium
AAAAGGGTCGGCTCGCGCACCGCAATTTTCGCCTCAATCGGAACTATGATCTCTCCCGCAATCCCCTTAACATCGAAGATACCGCCGTCCACCGGGTAGCGTTCATCCTGTTGGCGGTCGAACATCCAGAGCTGATACGTGCTCTCGTCTGGGTTGTTGATCGGCAGCCCCTCGAAACTCATGTAACCTTTTTGCATCGTCGAACTCCACACGATGTCACCGCGCACGGGTGCATTTTTGAGCTCGCCGGTCGGCGTCCAAGTGGCTCTTACCAAGTCGGGCGCTTCGGCGAGCAGTCGCGCACGTTGTTCGGCTAGAGTCAGCGGACGTGTTGACGACACTTGCGGGGCTGTCGGTAATTCGGAGCGCGGCAGCCATGCGAAGATGGCGAGCAGTAAACACGCTGCCGCCGCGTACCAACCCGCCCACTGCCAGCGGCGCGTAGCGGGAAACATCACAACACTGCTGCCATTCTTCGTCTCCGAACGGATCGCACCGGTCACATCTTTGTGCGATTGAGCCGCGGTGTACTCCGCCAATAATGATGTTTGCGGTTGCGAACTCTCAAAATAGCGCGTGGCGTCCGCCTCGACTTTTGCGCGCAATGTTTGTGGAAGCGGCTCGTCCGTCTCGACGTTCGACAAATTAACAGCGGCGGCTGCCCACTCCGCCCCGTCGAACTCGCTCCACTTCGGATATATGTCCATCAGCCGCTTCAACTCAAGTTCTTCCTCAACACTGAGTCCCTGTGTCGCACGGTCTGCCAGAAGGTTCATCATCAGTTCGTGGTCTCTCGCGTTCATCCTGATGCCTCCCTCGCCGCACCCGCGGTTTTAATTCCGAGTCGTTCGCGGATTTGGAGCAGCCCACGCCGGACATGTGTCTTGACCGTACCGAGCGGCACTCCGGTCGCGCGCGCTATCTCGCCATGGGAGAGTCCTTGATAAATCGCTAACTGCAAAACCTTGCGCTGCTCCGGTCGTAGTTCTCCAAGAGCGCGGGCGGCAATTGCGGCTTCGGCACACGTCTCAAATTCTCGGTCGTGCCTTCGACTCTCGTCACCAACTTCCGCTCCATCCTCAATCTGTGCAATCTGGATTGATCGCCGTGCGCCGCGCAGTCTGTCTATAAGTCGCCGTCTGGCGATCATCGTTACGAAGGCGACCTCGGACGACCGGCCTTCGTCGAACCGCGCGGCGCTGCGCCACAAGTCGATGAAGATTTCCTGCACGGCATCTTCCGCATCAGCGCGATTGGGCGAGAGCCGCCGCGCGAGTGCCCATACGAGCTTGCCGTATGCTTCAATGCACTCTTGCACGGCGGCTTTGTCGCCAGTGGCAATGCGACTGAGAATAGATCCTGCCACGATAATCTTCGCCCTCTGCCCCTCAAACAGAATGATAACTTCTCACTAATCAAGCATCATCAATCAAGCGCACTTAGCGCGGCATCAGCACCGTATCGATAACGTGAATGATACCGTTACTGGTTTCGATGTCGGTCTTAACGACGTTCGCGTTGTTGATACGCACTCTGCCTTGCATCGCGCGGATTTGAAGGTTGCCTCCCTGCACGGTTTTTGCATGCCGCAAGCGCGTCACGTCCTGCGCCCTCACCTTGCCCGGCACGACGTGGTAGGTCAGAATCTTCGTCAGCTTATCTCGGTTTTCAGGCAGTAACAGCGATTGAAGCGTTTCCTTCGGAATCTTCGCGAATGCTGCGTCGGTTGGGGCGAAGACAGTAAACGGACCATCGCCTTTGAGCGTCTCGACTAATCCAGCGGCTTTGACCGCTGCCACGAGCGTCGTGAAGTCACCAGCGGCAACTGCTGTATCAACGATGTCCGCGTTATGCGTGAAAGATGCGTGTCTGATGTAGTTCGCGCGCTGCGTGCTATGGCGCGCGGTGTTGCACTCCTGCGCGTCGGCAGAGGTGAAGAAAATCGTAGTAGCGAAAAAAGCAATGGCGAAAGCAGGGATGCGGGTCATTTTATTCTCCATACTGAAGTGAATGTTGTGAGCGGTCTGCCACACCTTGCGACAGTTTCGGCGCTCACACCTACACTATTCGCTGATTGCTGCGGATCGGATTCAGATCAAAGAGATTTTCTTTGCCGCACTATATCCTTAACGGCTCTGGTGCAAACCGTAAAGTGCGTAGATAATCAGCCGCACGATCCAGCTTCCCTCAAAACCACCGACGAGTGAAGCAGCGATTCTATCCGATATTCGGGTTCAAGAGCTTGAGCAACGAGAGCAGTAACACTTTCGTGGGACCTCGGTTGGCGCAGAAGATTCAGGGAAGGGCAGTACGACATATCAAGCACCAGCCAAGCAGGAGCACTTGTGCGACAGCGATGGGAAGCTGTGCTCGCGGCGTGAACATATTTAGACGACATCAGTTACTACAATAAGATAAGGAGCGAGAAGATGAGCATCAAAACGGAACATCAGGAATGGGCGGACTACTTGAACGATTTTAACCGGCGTAACAAGGACAGGTTGACACGCGTCGAACTGTTCGACAAAGCGGGAGTGCAGGAGGAAGCCAATCATGTTCCGCTCAGTAGCATCACTCTTGAGACGCAAGGCGAAAATGCTCCCCGCGTCGAGATTATGCTGATCGACAGTTCCGGCTCCGATGTCCGTCACTTCACTCATACCATCACACGCGTGCGGCGGATCACGCCGCATTTGGGGAAGAACAATCGTGAGGATGCGTTGGAAATTGAAGATGCGGCTGGCGCGTTGACGCTCATGCGCTTCCAGTCATAACTCTCTGCAAGTTTTCGGCAGACAGGTCTTCCGCGTCTGCGGCGGTGAGGTCTTTCATTGTTGACAACCCCCGCGTGGTTCGGTTTAGTCCGTACAGGCTAGTGC